>JAITKI010000072.1 GCA_031278515.1 Oscillospiraceae bacterium
GGCCTGCCCGGGATTCTCACCCGGGTCCTTTTCGGAGCCTGAACTCGCGGTTCCGGCAGCCCCCCGGATTGCGCCGGGCGGCGGGCGGCGAACGCCGCGCATTCAGGTTCTTTTTCCTCACGGCATAGCTCACGTAAACCTTAGCCGCTCGGAACAATGGGTCATATTAAGTTTACAATGTTCACAAAAGCGCCTCCGATTTTAACTCGCGAGTTAAAATCGGGCGTCCGGCGCATTGGGGTACCCCAATGCGATTGCCGTTCGCTCCCAGTACGAGTGTATAATACCACAGCGGAATATGGCTTGTCAAGGGGCATTCTAGGTTTTCTTTGGTAATATCATACTGGCTTTTTGTATTATCGGACTATATTTTGGATTTGATGCGGATTCTATTCTTTTTATCCGCATCCAGTACCCCCCTCATTGGTTTTGCGCGGCGGCGATTTTTTTCGCGTAGCCGCTGTCCATCTCGCTCACGAAAAGCAATATCCGCGCCACCACCTCATACAGCGCCTCCGGTATTTCGTCGCCCACGTTGACGCCCGCCAGCAGAGACGCGAGCGCCGCGTCCGGCATTACGGGTACGCCCGACTCCTCGGCGGTCTCGATTATTTTTTCCGCCAGATATCCCTCGCCGAACGCCGTCAGGACGGGCGCCGCGTCTTTGTCCGGATCGTACCGGAGCGCGGCGGCTCTCTTTTTTTTCACATCAGCCATGACGCCGCCCCGCCTCAAACCACAACGTCTATGCCCGCGGCGGTTCGCGCGCGAGAGAGAGCCGTCAGGGGCGTCGCGTTCTCTTCGCGTCCGGTCGTCACGCGCGCGCCGGTGAGTCTGTAGCCGGCCTCGGACAGTATCGCGTGCAGGCGCGTCGTATTCCCGGACAGGTGTTCGCGCGCTTCTTCACCTGACGCCCGCATCTGCAGCGACACGTCGCGGCCGCGCACATTGATAAGGGCCTCCCAGTGGCCCAGCGCGGGCAGATCGAGCGCCAGCAGTATGTTGGCGTCGTCCGGCGATATCGGCGACCGTTTCCGCTTAAACACGTACAGCTCGACCGAGCGCTTCTCGCCCGACACGACGACGGGGATTTGCGCGTAAACATACTGCTCCGCGGCGCCCATCACGCGCGATTGCCGCGCTATGCTATCCGCCGTCTCCGCCGCCGCGGCACCGACGCCCGGCGCGCCCGCTCTCGACGCAGATTCCGCTAGCCGCGCCAGGCGCTCCGGCAGCTCGGAAATCGCCGCTTTCAGCCGCCCGGCGAGCTTATCGGACTCCTCCAAGCCGATTTTGACAAACAGGCTTTCTATAAACTCATCGACGGACGCGCGCGCGCCCTCGGGCGGGCTCCGGCGGTCCGGCGCGACATTTTGCGGCGCGACGTCCGCGCGGATATTTACGGTGTCCGCAGATGTCTGTCCGCGCGTACTGTCCGTCCGCGCGGCGTCGGGCGGCGACGAAGCCCGGATGTTTCCCGGCGCCGTCTCGGCGCCTGCGGTTTCCGCTTTCCGCGCGCCGGGGAGATTTTCTCCGATGCCGCCGCGCGCGACGCCGCCTTCCGGGGGCGCGGCGCGCGTACCCGACGACGCCGTGCGGGGAGAATCGCCGGCGCCGGCGGACTCCGCCTCGCCGACCGTCCCATCATCCCGCGCCGCCCCGTCCGCCCGATACGCGCCGCCGTCCGCCCGATACGCGCCGTCAATCAACGCAGCCTCGCCCGGACGTCCCGAGGCGTCCGGCTGCGCGGCGGCGTTCGGCGTATCCGGGACGCCGGGCGCCGCCTGCCTGGCAGCCGTCTCCGTTTTCGGCACGGCGGCGGAATTGCCCCCGGCATCGGCGCTTTCCGCCGCCGAACGCGCCGGCTCGTCCGGGGCGGACGGAGCAGTTGCGCCCGCCGAGGCGGACGGCGGTCGTCCGGGCGGCGTCTCTTCGTTTGCGGACGCCGCCGCGACTGCGGCCGTCAGTCTCAACTCGTCGCCCTCGACGACCACCGCCCGCAGCCCGCCCGCCGGTTCCGCTTCAAGGATGGCCGTCCGCAGGCGCTCCAGCATTTTATCGAGCCTCCCGTCTCCGGACAGCAGGAGACGGGAGGCGTTCGACGCTTCCGGCGTATACGCGATGTTCTGCGCCGCCATGAATATGGCCTCGTCGGGCGTGATATCCGGATTTGCGCGTATGAGTTCCATGATATTCACGGTCAGCGTCTCATTCGCGGGAATACCCAGCGCTTCGAGGCGCGCCGCGACATCGGCAAGCGACGGCGCGCCGGCGCGCGCGCCGGTTGCGAGCGTTTCCGTCGATAAGTCCGCTTGGGCGGGCGCCGGGCGTCCTGACCGGCCGGTGTTCTCCCGTATGACAGACAGCGTAATCACGCCGTCCGTCCGGTCCTCGACCAGGAGTTCCACGTTCTCGCCGGGACTGAGCGACGCGCCGCCTTCGAGCTTGGCGTGAAATATTCTGCCGTCTCCGGTTTTGAGTACGGCGCCGCCGCCGCCCGCCGACAGCACCCGCGCCTCCAGCCTGTCGCCCTCTCCGAGCGTCGCCGGGAGTCCGAACGCGCTGACGCGCCCCCCGGCATTGTGCGGCGCCGCGCCGATTGGATTGAGCGTATTCATTTCAATGACCATGCCTTTCGTTTAACTTCGGCGCAAAACGCGGGTAAACCCTCGGGTTCGGGCGGGGCTTTGCGGCGGAGCGCGTCGTAAAATTCGCCAAAATACGGGCGTCAACCGCCCCCCCGTTTCAATCTTGCAAATCTTCTATCCACTGCGCCGCCGACGCGTCGCTGGGCATACGCCAGTCGCCGCGCGGAGAGAGCGTGACCGAACCGATTTTCGGACCGTCCGGAAGACAGCTCCTCTTGAACTGCTGCGAGAAAAACCTGTTGTAGAAAACCTCCAGCCAGCGTAGTATGACGTCCCGTCCGTACAGTCCCTCAAACGCGAGTTCCGCCAGCTCGAGAACGGACGAGGGCGGGCGGCCGCGCCTTACGGTGTGGTACAAAAAGAAGTCGTGCAGCTCGTACGGCCCGATGAGTTCCTCCGTGCGCTGGCTTATGGCGCCTCCGGACGGCGGCAGCAGCTCGGGGCTGACCGGCGTCGCCAGAATGTCCGTCAGCACGTCTCGCAATCCCGGCGCCGTTTCCGCGATGTGGCGGACGATGTGGCGTATCAGCGTCTTCGGAACGCCGGAATTCACGCCGTACATGCTCATATGGTCGCCGTTATACGTCGCCCAACCCAGCGCCAGTTCGGACAGGTCGCCGGTGCCGACGACGATACCGCGGCGCGTGTTGGCGAGATCCATCAATACGAGAGTTCTCACGCGCGCCTGCGCGTTCTCGTACACGACGTCGCGCGCGCCGTCCGGGTGACCTATATCGCGCATATGCCGCAGCGCCACGTCCGAAATGTCGATCTCGCGACACGTGACGCCCAGCGCGCCGCACAGCAGGTGCGCGTTTTCACGCGTCCTGTCGGTCGTGCCGAAGCAGGGCATGGTCACGGCGGTTATTCCGTCCGGCGCCTTTCCCAGCCGCGCGAAGGCCCGAGCCGTGACGAGCAGCGCGAGACAACTGTCAAGGCCGCCGGACACGCCGACGACAGCCGACTCGCAGCCCGTATGTCTCAGTCTGCCGCACAGTCCGGACACCTGCATGTCGAGTATCTCCTCGCAGCGAGCCGCCTTCTCGCGCTCGTCGCCGGGGACGAACGGATACGGGTCGATGCGGCGGGTGAGCGCGCCGACGCGCGCGCCGATATCTACGGGAATCGTAGCGTACTCATGAAGAGGATCGGTGGTGAGTCCCGGCGCGCGGCGGAATGTCGTCATGCGGACGCGGTCGTGCGTCAGGGACGCTATGTCGAGTTCCGCCGTTATAATGCCGTCGCCGAACAGCGGCGACTCCGCGAGAATCACGCCGTTTTCGCATATGAGATTATGCCCGGCAAACACAGTATCGGTCGTACTCTCGCCGGTTCCGGCGTCCGCGTATACATATCCGCACAGCAGCCTGCCGGACTGGCCCGACACGAGCGCGCGCCTGTACGCGGCCTTTCCTATCGTCTCATTGCTGGCGGACGGATTGACAATGACCGTAGCGCCCGCCAGCGCGTGTTCCGCGCCGGGCGGCGACGGTACCCAGAGGTCTTCGCATATCTCGACGGCGAATGTAAAATCGGGCGCTTCTTCGCACCGGAACAGCAGCCGCGCGCCAAATGGGACGTCCGCGCCGTCAAACCGCGCCGCGCCCGGTCCGGGCGGCGCCGGATTGAAGTGGCGCTGCTCATAGAACTCGCCGTAGCTCGGCAGGTGTGTCTTCGGCACAAAGCCGTACAGTCTGCCGCGCCCGAATACGGCGGCGACGTTGTACAACTTCCCCCCGTTACGCAGCGGTAATCCGACTACGACGGCCATGGCGTATTTCGCGCTGTGCCTGATGAGACGGCGGAGCGCGTCGCGGGCGCCCTTTTGGAGAATCTCCTGCAAAAACAGCTCGCCGCATGTGTAGCCCGTAAGGCACAGCTCGGGGAGACACAGCAGCGAAACGCCCCCGGAGGCCGCCGTATCCATCAACTCCGCCGCGCGGTCGGCGTTATAGCCGCAATCCGCCACGCGTACCTCCGGCGTCGCCGCCGCGACTCTTACAAATCCGTCGTACATAACCATGACCATGCCTTTCGTTTTACTCCGGCGCAAAACGACCATGAGAAACCGTGTCCGTTCCCGCCCGCCGGGGCATATGGTCACAATGCGCATAGCGCCGCGGCGCCTATTATCCCGGAATTTTCCGCGAAGTACGCTTTTTCAAGCCGCGCGCGCGCGCGTCCGTGCGGATACGTTTCACGGTACACGATCTCGCGCAGGGGGTTGAGCAGCCGTTCGTCCGGCTCGCGCGATATCCCTCCGCCTATGCAGACAAGCTCCGGCTCCAGTATATTCACGAGGTTCGTCACGCCGGCGGCAAGACGCGATATATAGGCGCGCACGAGGCGCTGTGACGCCGCGTCGCCCTGTCCGGCGGCCTCAAATGGCATCTTTGCCGAAACGCGCGCGAGGTCGCCCCCGCACAGGCGCCGGATGGCGGCCCCGCCGGCGCCCGACGCCAGCTTGGCGGCGTCCTCGGCCAGCGCGGAGGCGGAGGCGTACCGCTCCCAGCACCCGCGGCGGCCGCAGGCGCACTTCCGCCCGCCGCGCACGATTACCATATGGCCCACCTCGCCCGCCGCGGCGTTGAAGCCCCTGTAAATTTTCCCGTCGACTATCATTCCGCCGCCGATGCCCGTCCCCACGGTGATGAATACCATGTTTCCGACGGATTCGCGGCCGGGGGCCAGCTTCTCCCCGAGCGCCGCGCAGTTGGCGTCGTTTTCAAGGTATACGGGCGCCGGGAAATCGCTCCGGAGTTCGTCGGCTATATTCAGTCCGCTCAGCGGGAGATTGGCCGTGTACAGTATCTCGCCGCGCTTGCCGTCAACCGCGCCGGGTACGCCGACGCCGATGCCGGATACGCCGTCCGGCGGGATTCCCGCGATAGATATGAGCGAGCGCAGGAGACTCCGCATCTTCCGCAGCATATCGCCGCGCTCCATATCCCGGACGACAGGCATCCTGCGGCGGGCTATGAGCGCGCCGTCCGCGCCGCACAATCCCGCGTCTATTCCGCTGCCGCCGATGTCGATTCCGATGTACAACCCCGCCGCCATCACGCGCCTTCGGGGCGGGACGCTCCGGCGCCGCCGCGGATCAGTATTCTGACGGCTTCCACGGCGACGGCCGCGGCGAGCGGCGCGTTCGCCGCAACGCCGCCGCTCACGCTCAGATCGGGGCGCTCCCGCTCCTGATTCCAGACGACATTCAACACGCAGCCGGCGCGCGCGCCCAGTATTTGCGACACGATGAACACGGCGGCGCTCTCCATCTCAGAGGCGAGACAGCCCGCCATGATCCACGCGCGCCACTTATCGCGGAGTTCATGGCCCGCAGGCATCCGTTCCGGATCGTGCTGGCCGAAAAAAGAGTCCTTGCAGTGTACCACGCCGCAGTGCCAACGCGCCCCCGACGTCTTCGACGCCTCGATCAGGGCGTTCGTCACCGCTATATCGGAGACAGCCGGAAACTCGACCGGCACGTACTCCTTTGTCGTCCCCTCCATACGTATGGCCGCGTTGGCGATCACCACGTCGCCGCCGGAGACGCCGGACGCCATGCCGCCGCACGTGCCGACGCGGATGAAAGTTCTAATCCCCGCCGCGAACAGCTCTTCTACGCAGATTGCGGCGGAGGGGCCGCCTATCCCCGTGGACGTCACCAGCGCCGGCTCGCCTGAAAGCTCTCCGGCCCATGTGACGTACTCGCGATTTTGATTGAGAAAACGCGGGTTTTCCAGAAGCCGCGCTATCGTCCCGACTCTGCCGGGGTCGCCGGTCAGTATCGCGTACCGCGCGCCGTTTGAGTCGGCGATACCCGTATGATATGAGCGCTCATCCATTGCCGCCGCCGCCTTTCCCGCGCGTCCGCGCAGAAATTTTCGCCGGACGCTCCGATAACAAAGAGTATATCATTATATCGCCGCCCACGCAATACAGTTTCCCGAAAGAATAATTTCGTTTGTGATGGCGCGGCGCGGAAAACTTAAAACTCTGGCGTATAAACGCTGTATTTTCTGTCAATACTTCACAGTATAACGGGCGGAAGATTTACGCCCGATCATCAGGAGGTCCGCATATGGACGACAAGAAAACTTTTTTCCAAAGGCTGAGCGGCTTCATATCCGGGAAGGGATTCTACGTGATCCTCTTTGTGTGCTTCGCGGCGATCGGCGTCTCGGCGTACATGCTCGTGCGCGGAGGCGATACGGACGATACATCGGCGGACATTACGGTCGAGGCGCCGGAGCCGGCGCAGCCGTATCAATCGCCTGTATACATGCCGGACACAAATCTCCCGGACGGCGACGCGGAGGGCGCGTCCGCGGAGGGCGTTCCGCCGTCGCTGTCGGGCGGCGGGACGCCGCGCCGCGAGGCCGAACCGGAGACGGAGTCCGCCCCTGCGTCGGCCAAGGCGCCGGAGGACGGCGGAGCGGAGATCGGCGACGCGCCGCAGGGTGGGGAGTACGGCGCGGGTATGGCGGCATCGGCGCCGACGAAGCAGCCGGCGTTCGTCTGGCCGCTTATGGGCGACACTATATTTCCCTACTCTGTGGACGAACTCGTGTACAACAAGACTATGGGCGACTGGCGCGTACACGACGGCATTGATATAGCGGGCGGCATGGGCGCGAAAGTCGTCTCCGCGGCGGACGGAGAGGTCGCGGACATCTTCGACGACGACTTGCTGGGTACGACGGTCGTCATAAACCACGGCGATGGCATAACAAGCAGATATTCGAACCTCGCCGCGACTCCGGCCGTTAAGACGGGCGACAAGATAACGATGGGCGCCGTCATAGGTTCGCTGGGGGACACGGCGCTCGGTGAATCGGGAGAGCCGACGCATCTGCACTTTGCCATGACAAAGGACGGCCACACCGTCGATCCGGCGGATTATCTGCCATAAGGACGCGGCAAAACACTTGCGCCGCTTTTTGCGTTCCCGTTCTCTTCACAAAGCGAAGAGAACGGGAATTTTTTTATGACCACGCCTCCCAGACGTCCGGATGATACCCGACCGTAGCCTGGCGCCCGTTTCTGACGATAGGTGTCTTAATCAGCGACGGATTTTCAATGAGCTTCTCCTCACGCGCGCTCTCGTGCGCGAGGTATTTTATAATCTCCCCTCCGCGCGCGTCCGCGTCAATCATGGCGTCGAGTCCGACCGCGCGTTTTACGCCGTCGAATTCGCCGCGGCTCATGCCGTAACGGACGATGTCGATACTCTGATATTTAATCCGCCGCTCCTTGAAGTACCGCTCCGCCTTTTTGGTGTCAAAGCATTTCGGTTTCCCGAATATCTGGATATTCATATCTCCGATATTACGGGCAGTATCATCGGGTTACGTCTCGTCTTCCTGAACAGATAGGATGAGAGGGTTGTTTTGATAGAGTTTTTGAGAGCGGCGAGATCCGCCCCCTTGCGATTAGTGTAGTTGGAGAGCGTGTTCAGCACGACATCTTTCAGATCGCGCATCAGTTCCTCCGACTCTTTTACGTAGATGAAGCCGCGCGTGATGAGGTCCGGGCCGGAGATGACGCCGCCGTCCTCGCTTGAGATGTTGACTATCACGATGAGCATTCCGTCCTGCGCGAGATGCTTTCTGTCGCGCAGCACGACGGAGCCGATCTCGCCGGCGCTGCCGTCTACCAGCACTCTCCCGGACGGCACGGTTCCGTTGCGCGTCATTGAGTTCTCGGTCATCTCGACGACCACTCCTATATCGCTGATCAGGATATTTTTGCGGTTGATGCCCATTTGCGCGGCTATCTTCGCGTGAGTGCTCAACTGGCGGTGCTCGCCGTGTACGGGGATGAAGAATTTCGGCTTTGTGAGCGCGAGCATCATTTTCAACTCTTCCTGATACGCGTGTCCCGAGACGTGCAGATCGGAATGCTTGTCGTATATGACATCCGCGCCGCGTCTGAAAAGTTCGTCGATGACGCGGCTGATGGTCTTTTCGTTTCCGGGTACGGCGGACGCGGATATCAATATCCTGTCGCCCGGCTTGATCTCCACTTGTCTGTGCTCGGAAAACGCGATGCGGTGCAGCGCGCTCATTTCCTCGCCCTGGCTGCCGGTTGTTATGATGACGACTTGTTCGGGCGGCAGATTTTTTACATGATTGAGCTCCACGAGCAGTTTGTCCGGGACGCTCATACAGCCGAGACCCGTAGAAACCTTCATGATATTTTCCATACTCCGGCCCGTGACGGCGACGCGCCGCCCATATTTCGCCGCATAGTTTATGACCTGCTGGATCCTGTGTACGTTCGACGCGAACGTCGTCACAAGTATACGCTGCATACAGCCCCTGAACAGCTCGTCGAATCGCTCGCCCACCTTGCGCTCGGATGTGGAGTAGCCCTGCTTTTCGACGTTGGTGGAGTCAGACAGGAGCGCCAAGACGCCCCGATTGCCCAGTTCGCCGAAGCGCGCGAGGTCGATCATCCCGCCCGATATAGGCGTCGTGTCCACTTTGAAGTCTCCGGTGTGGATTATCATGCCGACAGGCGTCTTGATCGCGAGCGAAACGGCGTCGGGTATGCTGTGATTTATATGGATCAGCTCGACGCGGAAGCAGCCAAGTCTTATGGTGTCGCCGGCCTTGACCACCTCCATCTTGGTCTTGGACGCGAGTCTGTGCTCGCTGAGTTTGAGATGAATGAGTCCGGCCGTGAGGGGAGTTGCGTAGATGGGCGCGGATATTTCGCGGAGCACATACGGTATGCCGCCGATGTGATCCTCGTGTCCGTGCGTCAGCACGATGCCTCTGATGCGCGACTGGTTCTTGACGAGATACGTGACGTCGGGTATGACGATGTCTACGCCGTACATGTCGTCGTCAGGAAACCCCAGGCCGCAGTCTACGATCATTATATCCGAACCGTACTCGTAGACCGTGAGGTTTTTGCCGATCTCATTGAGACCGCCAAGGGAGATGATTTTAAGTTTTACTGCCATTAGTTGATGATTACTCCTTTATACATAATAATAAAACCGCTGTTTTTACAGTTTGATTCGTCGCGGCGGGGCCGCGACAAACAAAATTATTTCCAAGCCAATCCGACGCCGCCCCGACTCGAAACGCGAATCGGGCGGACGATAAAGACGCGCCCCGCAACGCCGCGCGCCGCCGGGGCGATTGTCCGGCGCGCGGGATAAATCCGACCGCGATGGCAAAGTCATCGCGAAAAGCCAAATCCACAGGTAAGCGCCGGCGGCGCCGACCGGGGTTTCCGTCGGGCCGCAGAGGCAATTCCCCCCGCGCGCGGCCGCGCCGGCGCAAGCGAGACGTTCTATCGGCTTTGCGCTTGTCGTTTGGTGGAGACTGCTGGACTTGAACCAGTGACCTCCTGCGTGTGAAGCAGGCGCTCTAACCAGCTGAGCTAAGCCTCCGAATATGCGGCGCGGAACGCCGCGCCGCGACATGGTGACCCGGACGGGAATCGAACCCGTGTTACCGCCGTGAAAGGGCGGTGTCTTAACCGCTTGACCACCGGGCCGCATTACATGCCGGAACGCGCCCGGCGCGCTCGGGATTATTTTAAAGTGGTGGCGGTAACTGGATTTGAACCAGTGACACCACGGGTATGAACCGAGTGCTCTAGCCAACTGAGCTATACCGCCGCGCCAAAACATTCACGGGGGCCATTATACTTCATATTTCCGCGCTTGTCAACCGTCTATATGATGGAATCATTTCGTTTGTGATGACTTCGCCATCACAAACGAGTCACGGGAGTTTGGCTCTCGCCGTGCGCGGCTCGCGCGGGGAGTGTTGCGGGAAGGGGGTCTGACGGCTGTCCATGTGTGCGATGGTTTTCCACATACTGTGGAAAACCAGCCGGATTGCATTTTCGCGCAACACCGCCAAGCCCTGCGTGTTTCGCAGGGCCGCTTTACTCGACTGTTCAGTTGTCTTTCCGAACCGTTACGCGGCGGGTGGCAGCCCTGTGATGGCCGTCTCCGGACTGCATCCGATGCCGCTTACAAGGCGTTCCTCTGTCTTTTCCGTTTTCGTCACATAGTTTATCGCCTTGCCTATGCTTGCCCGGCTGCTAACTGCCTTAATAACCGCCATACCTCACCCATCTCCTTTTTGATTTGCTTCACCTCGTCATAGACCACTCCATACCCCTCGTTGCAGCTTCGGGCGATTTGGTTCAGATTGTTCCCGATCCTTTTCATCTCCGGCACCAACGCTTTCATAAGGCTATCAAAACACGCTTGCCTTTCCCCTGCTTTTCATCTGCACAGCATTAGCAGTCCGTGCTAAAAATAAAAATGAGAGGCAAAATGCCTCTCGTTTTTATCTGCACGTCTCACCGAAGCGACGTTACTCCGTCCCGACGTCCTCCGCTTCACTCCCCGTCTCATCACTTCCTACAAATTCAACCAAGCGCGATTCATCCGCAGCGGATAATCTTCCTACCAGATGTGAGCCGTCGATAGCCGCTAGTGGTAGCGTGACCGTGGTGTTAGTGTCAACATACGACGTTTTTTGAAGTCCCGCCTGTTGCCAATCATTGATTTCAAAATACTTCGCCCGTACTGCCTCGCTCTTTTCTTTGTATCGCGTGGTGATTTTGAAAACCCTCGCGCTGTCCTCATATTCTTCAAGTACTAACACAGGACGGCGTTTACCGCTATCACCCCACGATACAAAAGCGATATATATATCGAAAATATTCATCCGTTTACTGCCCAATCATAAAGATCAGGGTTTATTTCTTTGTCGATAATCGCGCGCCCGTTTTCATCGGCCGTTAGGGTTATATTCGGAATTTTCTTGCTATTGATAGCGGCTAACAGCCGTTCCCTGTTTCGTGCAGCCTGTTCCGGTTGAAATGGTATCTCCACGGCAAAAGGAAGCCTATGCTCTTGCAACACCTTCTTGACGAACATGTTTACCGCTACGGACGCGTTCATACCCGTTTGATCACAGAATAAATCAAACTGCTTTTTGTCCTGCTCTTCAACGCGAATGCTCATTGTAGTCATTGCCATAGATAATAACCTCCATGTTTGTTGATTTGTATTATATTGTACCACATAATAACACGATGTCAACTATTTTCGTGCCCCATTATTTATTATGTCGCGGTGCTCTCTATTTTGGACTCTGCTTTAGCTGCTGTATCTTCCGCCTCGGTCGTCTGTACATCCTTTGCCAACCCCGCTGCCGCCACGCTAAGCACACTGTCCAAAATCTCATCGTCTATTGATTCGACAAAAACTCCATTCCATGCCTCAAACGGCACAACTTTTAGTGCCTACATTGTTATTACATTATACTCGGAATAATCAAAAATTCAACTATGGTTCGGGTATCAAAAGTGAGTCTGACGATGACCGCGTCGATTTTTTCGTCGGATGATACAAAAAACGCAGCGAATACTTTGTGTATTCGCGAGGCTTTTTGTGGCGGGGTCCCCGCGCGGTCTGCCGCGTGGGGTAGCAAATATGACGGAATAAAGCGCCGGTCATCGGCGGGCGAGACTTTTGACACCCGAACCTTGTATACGAGTTGATTGACGCGGGCTTCAAGGCTGTTATTACAATAGTAGATACGACTGTGTTGTCTGAAAAATTTCTGGGCAAACGCTGACCCGCGCTCTTACGGATGAGATAGACGCCGCCGGCGCGGACATCTGCGGCGAGAACGGCGAATATCGCAGTTTTGTGTACGGTGGTCCGATTTTTCTGTGGTTATTGCCATACGGCGACATCTCAGCGCGGACGCAGGTATTTGCGCAGACAGACCATCACCTCGTCGAAATCGAGGGGCTTTCCCACGTGGTCGTCCATGCCCGCGTCAATGCACTTTTCGACGTCTTCGCGGAACACATTGGCGGTCATGGCGACGATCGGTATCTCCTTTGCCCGCGGCGCGTCGAGGGCGCGGATGCGGCTCGTGGCCTCATAGCCGTCCATTTCGGGCATTTGCACGTCCATGAAGATCATGTCGTACCGCTCGGGCTGCCGCCTGAACATCTCCAGCGCCTTGACGCCGTTTTCCGCGCAATCGACGTCGAGCCGCGTCGGCTCCAGAAGCGCCAGAACGATCTCGCGGTTGATCTCGACGTCCTCCGCCAGCAGGAGCGTGTATCCCGCAAAAGATTCAGCTTCACCCTGTCGCGTATCCTCATCCGCGTCTTTGCCGCTCACGCCCAAACACTCGTTAAGGCAGTCCGCGATCGCCGACGGAAACAGCGGTTTTTGCAGAAAGCGGTCCACTCCGGCCTCCCTCGCCTCGTTCTCTATAATGCCCAATTCAGAGGCGGAGATCATGATGACGACGCAATTGCGCGCGCTGTTCTCCTTGATTTTCCGCGCGAGTTCGACGCCGTCCATATTCGGCATACGCCAATCAACAAAGTAAACGTCATACGCGCCGTCCCGCGCGATGCGATCTACGGCCTCATCACCGCAGGCTGCCGTATCGCAGGAGATATTGAACCGCTGCATGATCTCCTTGAAGTATTCGCGGATATCCGCCGCGTCGTCAACGGCCAGCACTCTCAGGTTCTCCCGATTCACGCCGGGTCCCAAAACGCTGCGCTGCTCCCCCGCGCCGCGCTTCAGGCGTACGGTGAACGCGAACTCCGCGCCCTCTCCGGGTTCGGACGTGACCCATATTTCCCCGCCCATCATCTCCACGATGCGTTTCGAGATCGCAAGCCCGAGTCCCGTACCTCCGAACCTGCGCGCCGTACTGCTTTCCGCTTGCTGAAAGGAGCCGAACAGGCGCGACTGCTGCTCCCGAGAGATGCCGATACCCGTATCCTTTACGGCTATCCGCACAGTGCAGACGCCGCCGTCCTCACCGAGCAGACGCGCGTCGAGACGCACAACGCCGCCCTCCGGCGTGAATTTCACGGCGTTGGACAGTAAATTCGTCACAACCTGCGCCAAACGCTGGTCGTCGCCAATCATGTTAACGGGGATTTGCCTCTCGATGTATACGGTGAAATCCTGATGTTTCTCATCCGCGCGGAAGTTGATAACACCGACTACCTTTTGGAGCATTTTCTCGAAATTGAATTCCTCGAACGAAAGCTCCAATTTGTTCGCCTCGATCTTCGACATGTCCAATATGTCGTTGATGACGCCGAGCAGGTGCGCGGACGCCTCCTCTATTTTCTCGAGACAGTAATCTTTCCGCTCCGGCTCCGCGGAACCTTTGGCTATAGCCGTCATGCCTATGACGGCGTTCATCGGCGTGCGTATCTCGTGGCTCATGTTCGCCAGAAACTCGCTTTTAGAGCGCGAGGCTGCCTCGGCCTCAAGACGCGCCTCAACGATCGGCGTAATGTCGGTGATGTCGATGAACGCGCCGCGAGCGTCGCCGGCCAGTTTGTCGGAAATGACTTTGAAGTAGCGCGTACTGCCGTTCAGGTCCAACATCTTTGTGTCCTCATACAGACCGTCGCTCTCCAATATCTCGCTGAACATATTTCTGATCTCGCGGTCGCTGAACAGATTGACAAGCGGTCTTCCGGAGGCGGCCTTGACGCTTTCCAGATGAGCCATATCCGCCAGAGGTCTGCTGATATACAGTACTTGATTCATCTCATCAACCAGCGCGACGATATTCGGTGTCGTCGCCATCAGCGTGGCGAACGAATCCCTCGCTTTCGCGGCGCTGCTCATCTTGCCCGCGGCGAAAGACGACAGCATATAGAGCAGCACGGAACTCAGCAGCATGAGTACCCAATGAACCGCGATATCGGAAAAGTTCGCGATCGCCGCTTCTGTCCCCATCATCGGCAGTCCGCGCGCGAGCAGCGCGGTGTTAATCAGATTAGTCAAAATCAGGAATACGAGGAAGCGGCTCTTGTTGCAGTACATGGCGCCGATGCAGCTGACGGTGAAGTAGACGCTGAACATGTATACGAAGCTGTGCATAGCGAAAGACGCGCCTATGTATACGACATAGAGAAACAGCGGCATATAAAGAGCCGTGTTCGACGTATTGCGCCTGCGGCTGATCAGGAGAAGCGCCGCGAACGTAAGCGCTCCGGCCGCCAGGACAATAACGGTCTGTCTGATCTGGCCGTCCGACAGCGTGGCCGCCGCGCGGAAAACTATAAACGCCGCTTCGGTGAAAAGGATCATGCGGTTGGCGAGCTTATAATAAAAGGCGTCGCTGTCTTTACTGCGGCTCACGCGCGTCCGTCCCCCCTCGTACTTCAAGCCGTCAACATCGGCGGTATTTACTAAATTAATGGCAGCATTATACATCAGCGGCGCGATGTTGGCAACCGGCCGCTATCAGAATATTTTCGTTTGCGGCAGTTTGCGGCAGTTTTCGCCCCTTCGTCCTTTTCGCCGCAGGCGAAAAGAATTTTTGCACAGGAGCGCGTGAAGTCCTTCGACTTCGCGGGGACACCTATATGACGATGCAAAAATTGTAATATTCCGCATTTTCCGGGGATTTATTTCTCGGAAAATGCTCTTTGCGAGCCGCGCGCGGCGAGAGCCAACCTCCCGTAACTCGTTTGTGATGGCGAAGCCATCACAAACGAAATTATGCACTCTTCTGTAAAAATGTTGCAACGGACACAAGATATGGTATAATATCCACGACATCGCCGCGACCTTATGTTTACGGCATAGTAGGGCGCGCGCGGAGACAAAATATTTCGAGCGTCCGGAACGGGCGCGGAGTGTGTCGAATGGATAGAAACCCAGAAGTACAAAACGGACGGCCGGACGTCAAGCGGGCGGGGCTGGGTATGCGCACAAAGCTGATGCTCATCTTCCTAGCGGTGAAAATTATCCCGCTTGTCATTACCGTACTCATAGCGTACAACCAGATTACCGCCCTGGGGACGAATCTGCGCGACATCGCCGTGCGCGACTCCGAGGTGTCGCTCAATTCGCTCGCAGTGGAGAATATCGAGCGGATGTCAACCGATACGGCCCAGCGCGTCGCGGAATTTCTCTACGGCCGCGACGACGACATCCGCTATCTCTCCGGACTCGCGGAGACGTTCGGCGGGGATATGGGCGAGTTGGAGCGCGCCTACGCGGCGTTCGTCGGCGCCAAGACGAAGCGCGTCGTCAAGACGGGCGAGTGGCGGCTTGACGGGGAAGAAAACGCGTGGGTCCCCGTTTCGGAGCGCGACATGTCGGATACGATAGGGAGCTCCACCAACGCGCAGAACGAGACGGAGCAGTACGGCAGCACGTTCAACCCGCGCGAGGCGTCCCCGCTGGAATACGTCGATTCGCCGCTCTACGACGAGGTCACGTTTATCGGTCTTGACGGCGTGGAGAGGATACGCATATCCACGACGGACTCGGAGAACTCCCGCAAGAAAATCTACGCCGGCTGGTTCAAAACGGGCGAGCTGCGCGACATAAAGGACAGGTACAACACGTTCGTCCGCGCCGAGGACTACTGGAACGCGCTCCCGTCGCTCACGGCGGAGCGAGGGGGCGACATTTACGTGTCCGACGTCATAGGCGCGTACACGGGCTCAAATTTCATCGGCGCCTACACGCCGGAAAACGTCGCGGCCGCCGCCGAGACGCGCGGCTACGATATTGAGTACGCCCCGGAGGAGCAGTCCTACGCAGGTGAGGAAAACCCGAACGGAGTCAGGTTTGAGGGCATAGTTCGCTGGGCGTCGCCCGTGTACGCGGACGGCGAGAAAATAGGCTACGTGACGCTCGCGCTCGACCACGACCACATAATGGAGTTTGTGGACCATCAGACTCCGATGAACGAGCGGTATACGGAGCTCCCCTCGGCCGCCGCCGGCAACTACGCGTTCATCTGGGACTACCAGTGCCGCAGTATAGCCCACCCGCGTCACAACAGCATCGTCGGCTTCGACCCGGAGACGGGCTATCCGCAGATACCGTGGATATCTCAGACCATTTACGAAAAGCTGCTCGCGAAATGCGGCGTCGATTCCGCGCGATATCAGGAACTCACGCCGGAGGCGCGCTTCGGCGCGCTCAAGGAAAACTGGTCTGCGCTCATAGCGCGTTCAGAGACGGGCGACCCCGTCTACGATATGATAATCGGCCAGCCGACGTTTGAAAATCAGGCGCGCGCCGACACGACGGACGGCCCCGACCCGGACCACACCCCGGCGGCGGACCTCACGAAACTCGGCATGGTAGGACTCGACGGGCGCTATCTCAACAACGCGCCGCAGTGCATAGGCTGGCTCGACCTCACGCGCGGGGGAGGCTCCGGCTCGCTGTACATACTATGGAGCGGCTGGTGGAAGCTGAACACCGCCGCCGCGATACCGTACTACACGGGGCGCTACGCACCCTCCGCGGAAAACGGCAATCTGCGCGTGGGCTTCGGCTTCGTCGCCATAGGCTCGTCGATAGAGGACTTCACGCAGCCGGCGCAGACGACGAACGCGGAGCTGACAGCCGCGACGCGTGAGAACTTGACGTCAACGGTCACGCAGCTTGTCATAACGACGGCCGTGATGGTGCTTTTGCTTGTCCTCGTGGCCATCTGGATGTCTTCCTACCTGACGAACCGCATCAGAGTCGTCATAGACGGCATCTCACGCTTCCGGAGCGGCGAGCGGCAGTTCCGTTTCAACTCCGACAAGAGCGACGAGTTTGGAATGCTGGCCGATTCTTTCGACGAGATGGCGGACAGCGTCGTGGACAGCGTCACCGGCCCGCTCGTAATAACAGATATGGCGCTCAATATCGTCTATATAAACGAACCCGGCCTTGCGCTCGGCGGCCTCAACCTTGATAGTGTCGCCGGGGAGAGTTATTTTGACCACGGCATATACCCGAACGACTCGGCGTATTGTCCGATAACGGCGCTGCGCGAGGGGCGCGAGGCCGAGGTGTTCTACCATGAGCCGACGGGGCGGTACTACAAGGGTTCCGCCAACTTCCTGCTCGACAGGATCGGCGTGAGGATAGGTTACATCATCGTCTCAACCGATGTGACGGAGCTCTCCGTCAAGCAGTTGGAACTCGAACACGCGGTGGAGACGGCCAACAGGGCGAGCGAGTACAAGGGCGAGTTCCTCGCGCGCATGAGCCACGAGATACGTACGCCGATGAACGCGATAATCGGGATTACGAGCATTGTCCGCCGCCGTCTCGGCGCACTGTCGATCGGGGCGTCCGAGCTCGGTGAAATACGCGAAAACGTCGCGCAGATTGAGACATCCAGCCAGCATTTGCTCGGTCTGCTCAACGACATACTCGATCTGTCGAAGATAGAGGCCGGAAAGATCGATATAACGGAGGAGATCGTCGATCTGTCCAAGCTTGCGGAGATGGTCGAGAGTATTATCCGTCCGCGCTGCGCGGAAAAAGAGATTAAATTCGAATCGCGCTTCGGCGGCATCACACATTCGTCGTTCCTCTCCGACTCGCTGCGGCTGCGGCAGGTACTGATAAACCTGCTGGGCAACGCCGTGAAATTCACGCCGGAACACGGACACGTGTACTTTGGGATAAATTGTATAGACAGGCGCGACGGCAAGTCGCTTATCGAATTTGTCGTGCGGGACACGGGCATCGGCATCTCACCGGAGAATATCGAGGCGATATTCAAGCCGTTTGAGCAGGGCGGCGGAGGCGTCACGAAGCGGTACGGAGGCACGGGACTGGGACTGTCCATCTCGCGCCGCATCGTCCAGTTGCTCGGAGACGATATCCGCGTCGACAGCGAGCCGGGGCGCGGCAGTGAATTCCGCTTTGAACTCTGGATGACGGAGACGGAGAGCGTGGAGGACGCGGTGGCCGGCGCGGAAGATCTCACAGGCAAATTTGCGGGCCGCAAGCTCCTTCTCGTGGACGACGTCGAGATAAACAGGATGATAGTCGCAACCATGATAGAGGATACCGGGGCCGAGATCATAGAGGCCGACGACGGCGTCGCCGCCGTAGACGCGTTCATGAAATCCGCTGTGGGAGAGATCGATGTGATATTGATGGACGTGCAGATGCCGACGATGGACGGCTACGAGGCGGCGGGCGCCATACGTGCGCTCCGGAGACCGGACGCGGAGACGGTACCGATAATCGCGCTTACGGCCAACGCCTTCAAGGAGGACATTGACAAGGCTGTCCGATCGGGCATGAACTCCCATATCGCAAAGCCTGTCGAAATTGAAACGCTGCTCGGCGAGCTCCGCAAATATCTGAAACGCTGAAAAAAATTGAACCGAAGGGAATCTTTCGTATGCGGCGGTTTTCGCCCCTTCTTCCTTTTTGACGTAGGCGAAAAGAATTTTCACACAGGAGTGCGTGAAGTCCTTCGACTTCGCGGGAACACCTATATAACGGAGCAAAAATTATCACATTTCGCATTTTCCGGGGATTTATTTCCCGTAAAATGCTCTTTGCGAGCCGCGCACGGCGAGAACCAAGCCTCGTTACTCGTTTGTTACGGGCCCCCGGCCGTGACAAACGAAATGATTAGAAAGGAATATTTTCGTTTGTAAGCAAATCAAGTTATATGCATACAATATGTAGTGTAAACTGTACGCAGTAAACACAATATATAGTTTGAACGCCTCTGGAATCGCAGCAAACGAAAACATTCGAAAGAATTGATGCTTGCATTTTCGGTCGCTTGAATGTACAATATCTGCCATATAATCCAATTCACCAATTTTATGGGGGCGGGGCAGTTTGAGGGAGACTATACGCGTAAATATGCTGGGAGGATTTTCGTTATCGCACGGCGGGCGTGTGATTTCGGATGTGCACAATCGGCCGAGAAAGGCGTGGCTGCTGCTGGAATACCTGATCGCGCATAGAGATCGAACCGTCACCCAAGACGAACTCATAGCGATGCTGTGGCCAATGGACGACGTAGAGGACGCGGTCAACACTCTGAAGACGCTCCTGCACCGGGTGCGCGCGTTGCTTGACGGGCTCGAGATGGGAAACCCCAAACAATTAGTTACATATCATCGCGGTATGTATGCGTGGGCGCCGCGCTTTTCATGCGCCGTTGACGCGGAGGAGTTCGTGCGGTTGTGCAGACTGGCCAACGATCCCGAGACAGACTCTGACGACAAGATCGACATCCTTATGAGCGCGCTTGAGGTGTACAAGGGCAGATTCCTGCCAAACCATTTGCATGAGCCGTGGGTGGCGTCGCTGGACGCGCACTATCACTCGCTCTACAGCGAGGCCGCGTACGCGCTCACGGATGTCTTTCAGGATATGGGCCGAACGGCCGACGTCGTGGAAATTTGCCGGAAGGCGGTGGCGCTGGATCCGTACAATGAGGACATGCACATCAAGCTAATCCGCGGACTCGTGGCGCTGGGCGAGACGCAGGGTGCCATCAGTCACTACAACCACGTAACGGAGTTGTTCTACAACGGTTTCGGCATTACGCCGTCAAAGGAACTCACCTCGATCTACAGCGAGCTTATAAGGACGACGCGCGTGCGGGAACTGAACCTGAGCGCCATAAAGGACGACCTTCGAGAGACGGGTACGGACGACGGCTGTCTCTTTGTGGAGTATGAGTTTTTCAAAATCGTATACAGGTTGGAGGCCCGCAACGAGGCGCGCACGGGACAGGTTGTTTATCTGGCGCTTATCACCGTTACCGACCCGAGGGGCAATCGCCCGGCGCTCAAGACACTGAGAAAAACCATGGACAAGCTCAAGGAAACCGTATTGCGGTCACTGCGCAAGGGCGACGTGTTTACGCGCTTTTCCGTGTCGCAGTATCTGATCATGTTGCCGTCCGCGACGCTGGAAGACGGCCAAATGGTGACAAAGCGCATTGTGAAACAATTCAAGCGTGAAAATCCGCGCATCCGGGCGGAACTGACATGCAGTCTGCAGCCTGTCACTCCTGCCGACCTCGAGGTGTCCTTCTGTCAATGACGGAGCGCCGCCCGACGAATACGGCGAGAGGGCGTGGGAGACAGGAGGGGATTTATTCCTCGGAAAATGCTCTTTGCGAGCCGCGCACGGCGAGATCTCTTCTCCCGTGACTCGTTTGTTACGGCCCCGGTCGTGACAAACGAAATTATTCCGCTGTAATTCGGCTTGCATCGGGGAGCGTATTGCGCTATAATCGGCTCTGCGCTCCCGCCGCGAGTGAAATCATTTGAAGGAGATCACGTATTGTACAGAATTTTTGTCATCAACATCGGTTCGTCGTCAACGAAAGCAGCATACTATGAGGATGAGACATGCGTACTCAAGGAGAATATCGCGCACCCGCTCGAGGAGACAGGGAAATACGCGGATGTCATGGAACAAAAGGAATACAGGCGCTCGGTCGTCGAGACGCACATGCGTGAGAACGGGTTGTCCCCGTCCGATATGGACGCGATAGTCAGCCGGGGAGGGCACACGGCGCCGCTGAAAAGCGGCGCGTTCCTCATAAACAAGCTCATGCTTGACCAGATAGCGAGCGGCGCGTACGGGCGCCACGCGGCCGACGTGGGACCCGGCGTCGCGTTCGACATGTGCGCGGATACGAAGGCGCTTCCGCTTGTGGCGGATACCCCGTGTACCGATGAGTTCTCGCCGGTGGCAAAACTGTCGGGCCATCCGCTGTTTCCGCGCCAGACCCGATTCCACGCGCTCAGTCACAAGGCCACGGCGCGCAGATACGCCCGCGAGTTGGGAGTAAAATATGAGGAACTCAATCTCATAACAATCCACATGGGAGGCGGCATAACGCTGGCAGCGCACGAAAAGGGCGTCATGGTAGACGGCAACAACGGCATCGAGGGGGAGGGTCCTTACTCGACGAACCGGTCCGGCGGACTGCTGGCCCAGGCGGTAATCGACGTGTGCTTTTCCGGTAAGTACACAAAAAAAGAAGTCTCGGAGATGATCAACGGCAAAGGGGGGCTGGTCGCGTATCTGGGAGAGAGCGATGTGCTCACAGTCAAGGCGGCGGCAAAGACAAACCCGGACGCGGCGCTGTATCTGGAGGGCATGTTTTACCAGACTTGCAAGGAGGCCGGCGCTCTCGCGGCCGCGCTGAGCGGCGAAGTGGACGCCATTCTGGTGACGGGCGGCATGGCGCACGGCGAGGACATTGTGAAGTACATATCAGACAGGCTGTCGTTTATAGCGAAGGTCAAGGCGTACCCCGGGGAGAACGAGATGGAGTCGCTCGCGTTGGGCGCGCTGTCCGTCCTGCGGGATCCGGCGCTTTTACAGGAGATGAAGTAAGGCGGCCCGCCGCGGCGGCCGTTTCTATATTAAGACACGGAGGTCACCACAAATTGTTTAATTCGTTCACGGAAATTTTGTCACATATTCAGGCTGCGGGCATCAAAAAGACGGCGGCCGTAGCGGCGGCGCACGACGACGACGTACTGGAGAGCGCCGCGAAGGCGAGGCGCTTGGGGATTATGGATTTTATCCTTGTCGGCGAAAAAGAGAAAATTTCCGGTATTCTCGCGCGCTTGGGCGAGAAACCGTCCGACTGGGAGATAATCGACGAGGAGGACGAATCCAAAGCGGCGGCGATTGTCGCGAAGATGGTCGCGGACGGGCGGGCGGACATGCCCGTAAAGGGGATACTCCACACGTCGGTCTATCTCCGGGCGCTTCTCAACAAGGAGATCGGACTTCTGGACAAAAAGGCGCTGCTCAGTCAGGCGACGGTGTTTGAGGACGAAAATGCCGGGAAGCTTCGCCTTGTGACCGACTGCGTCATAAACGTCGCGCCAGATTACGAGGCGAAGTTCCAAATAGTAAAAAGCGCCGCGGCGCTCGCGCGCAAGCTGGGCATAGAGGAGCCCAAGGTCGCAATAATAGCGCCCGTCGAGACGGTGAATCCCGCCATGCCGGAGTGCGTCGACGCCGCGATGCTCTCAAAGGCTTGCGAGCGCGGGCAACTGCGCGGCTGCGTCGTTGACGGGCCGCTGTCGCTGGATCTCGCTCTGTCCTCAGATGCCGCCGAGATCAAGGGTGTGCGCAGCGAGGTGGCGGGGCGCGCGGACGTTCTCGTCGTGCCGAATCTTGTCACGGGCAACGTGCTGGACAAGGCCATCCGTCTGCTGGCGGGTTTCCGGACGGCGGGAGCGATCCTCGGCGCGAAGATGCCGTTCGTGGCGACGTCGCGCTCCGACAGCGCGCAGAATAAGCTCAATACCATCGCGGTATCCATATTACAGGCGGAAGAGGAATAGGGGGATAATTTACGTATGGGATTGCACAACGGAAAAACAGCGATAGTGACGGGGTCGTCGCGCGGACTCGGAAGGGCCATGGCAAGGCGGCTTCTGGAGGAGGGCGCGAGGGTCGTCATATCCGCAACCACCCAGGCCGGAGCGGAAAAGGCGGCGGAGGAACTCCGCGCGGAGACGGGAGGCGCGGTTTTGCCGATCGCCTGCCGGATAACGTCGGGGGAGGAGGTGTCCGCGCTCGTTGACAGGACGGTCCACGAGTTTGGCGGGATTGACATATTGGTCAACAACGCCGGAATCACGAGGGATAAGTCGCTCATGAAGATGACGGAAGAGCATTTCGACGATGTCGTCAATACGAATCTCAAATCTGTGTTCCTGCTCACGCAGGCGGCGGCAAGGTACATGCGCGAGGCCGGTTGGGGCCGCGTGATCAACATAACCTCAATGTCGGGGCAGATGGGCAATTTCGGTCAGGTGAACTATTCGGCGTCAAAGGCCGGAATCATCGGCATGACAAAAACGCTGGCCATTGAGCTCGGTCCGAAAAATATCACGGTAAACGCGGTGTCGCCCGGACTCATCGAGAGCGACATGACGGCCGCCATGCCAAAGGAGGCGTACGACGCCAACATAGCGGCCATCGTACTCCACCGCGTCGGAAAACCCGAGGAGGTGGCCTCGCTCGTGTCGTATCTCGCCTCGGAGGACGCCGGCTTTATCACAGGCGCGACTATCAACATAAACGGCGGTATGTACAGGTAAGCAAAGGAGTGGGTACAAAAAGTTGAGAAGATTGCAGAAAATCGGACTTATACTCGCGATCGTCATTCTGGTTGGAACGTTTTTCGTCCAACCGACGGAACTCCTGCCGACGGCGGCGCGCAACACGCTCGGTCTCCTGTTCGCGGTGATAGTATTGCTGGTCACGGAAGTGTTCCCGATAGGGATCACGTGTCTGCTCACCGTCACCTTGATGTATCTGTTCAACTGCGCGCCCGGGGAGAACGGAAGCACATCGGTGCCGGCGGCGCTGTCGGGCTACACGAACGCCACGCTCTTTTTCGTGCTGGCGTCGTTTGGCATATCGGAGGCGCTGACCGTACTGCCGCTGTCAAAGCGGCTGCTTTTACGCTTGATGGGGATGTTCGGCAAGAACATCAATCTGCTGCTGTTTGCCATCATGCTCTGCGTGGCCATTCTCTCGTCGGTCATATCGAATGTCGCGGCGGCGGCGGTGTTCATACCGATTATGAACAACTTCCTGAACATATACGACGACAAGGATGAGCGCAAGCGCACCGCCAGATGCTACATGATAGCGCTGCCCATAGCGTCTATGATAGGGGGTATGATGACGCCGGCCGGTTCGTCCATCAATATGCTCGCCATAAGCCAGCTTGAGGCGCTCGTCCCCGGGCTGCGCGTCAAATTCGTGGATTGGATGCTGTTCGGCATACCGCTCGCGGCGGTGGCGCTGCCCTTGGCGTGGCTCTTCTGCATCAGGATAATGAAACCTGCGGCGCTCTCCAAAGAGAAGATACGGCGGTATATCGGCGAGGTGGCCGTGAAAGAACCTTTCGGAAAGAAAGAGATATACGTCTTGTCGATAGTGGTCGTCATGATCACACTGTGGATACTGTCGTCGTGGTTCCCCGTGTTCAACGTCACAATCGTCGCGCTCATAGGACTTGCGCTGTTTTTCATCCCGGGCTTTGAGGTGCTCACGTGGGACGGCTTCAAGCGCTGCGTTAGCTGGGAGGCGTTTTTCCTGATGGGGACGATGATATCGCTCGGCGCCGTCATACGCGCGTCCGAACTTAACGTGTGGATAGCGCAAGTGGTATTCCCGTCGAGCTTCGGAGCTCCGGCGTTCATGGCGGTGGCGCTCATAGCGCTCATAACGTTCGTATTGCTGATTCCTATTCCCGTGGCGCCGGCGCTCGTGACAATGCTCTCCGCGCCGCTCGTCGGTTTCGCGCAGATAGCCGGCGTAAGTCCGTACGTACTCATGCTGACGCTAGGACTCATATCGGCCAACTGCTATCTGCTGCCGCTTGACACCGTGCCGCTCATGACGTTCGCCACAGGTTCATACGGTATGTTTGACATGCCGAAAGTGGCAGGTCCCATTCAGGTGTGTCTGATAGTTCTGGCGGCTGTCTGGATACCCGTTGCGGCGAAGATGCTGGGGGTATAGACCCGGGTAATCCGGATGCAGTGAAAAGCGGCGCGCGCACCCCGCGTGAGAGCGGCGGCGGGCGCGAGCGCGCCGGACGATCCCGGCGCTGCGGCTATCGGAGCGACGGGCGGTCGGTGAACATATCGCCGGCGGGGCCGTCGTACCACAGGCCCGTCATGTACAGGCCGCGCGCGGGAACTGTGGGACCGGCCAGCCGCCTGTCGCCCGAGGCCAGCAGCGCCGGGACGCCATCGGGGGATATCTTGCCCTCCGATACGTACAGCAGCGTACCGGCCATCGCGCGCGCCATGTTGTAGAGAAACCCGTCGGCGCAGACGCGCAGCCGAATGGTGTCCCCGTCGCAGTCTATGTCGTACCGGAACACCGTGCGGACGGTCGTCTTTGTGCGCGAGCCGGCCGAACGCATCGCCGCAAAATCCAGCGTGCCGACAAACGCCGCCGCCGCCGAGCGCATTGCGCCGACATCCGGCTTTAAGGGGTAGCGATAAGCCCGGTTGACGCGAAACGGATCGGGCAGACGCGAACAGTATATCTCATATGTATACTCTTTTTTTATGCACGAGACGACGGCGTCGAAGTCCACAGGCACATCGAGGGCCGCCGATACGGCTATGTCGGGCGGAAGCCGGGAGTTCAGCGCGTACGGAAGCCGGTGGGCGGGGATTTTTGAGTCCGTGCTGAAATTGGCGCAGTACACCAGCGCGTGTACGCCGGCGTCGGTGCGTCCGCAACCCGTGACGCGCCGCCCCGGACCGCACACTGCGGACAGAGCGGTCTCCAGGGCTCCCGCAACGGTGAGTTCCGACCGCTGAAGCTGCCAGCCGTGATAGCGGGAGCCGTCATACGACAGGCGCAGCGCGATGTTTCTCATGCGCCCGACAGGGTGTTAGCGATAGCTACTAGCGCTAACAGCGCGGCGCCGAGCGCGAGCGCGGCGTAGTCGCGGGCCGCCATGCGCAGCTTCTTCATGCGCGTTCTGCCCTCGCCGCCGTGATAGCAGCGGCTCTCCATCGCCACGGCCAACTCGTCGGCGCGCCTGAAAGCGCTGATGAAGAGCGGTATAAGTATCGGGAGCATCGCCTTGGCGCGTTTAACAAGGCCGCCGGTCTCAAAGTCGGCGCCGCGCGCTTTTTGAGCGCTCATTATCTTGTCTGTCTCCTCAATGAGCGTCGGTATGAACCGGAGGGCGATACTCATCATCATGGCCAGCTCGTGTACGGGCAGACGGAGTTTTTTCAGCGGACCGAGCAGCGATTCGATGCCGTCCGTCAGCGCTATAGGCGATGTCGTGTATGTGAGCAAAAACGTGCCGGAGATGAGCATGACGAGCCGAGACGCCATGTACGCGGCGTTGACGAGCCCCTCGCGAGTTACCTCCAGTACCCAGAGACGCGCTATCACCTCGCCTCTCGTGAAGAACACATTGAGAATTGCCGTTATGCAGATTATAATGAGTACCGGCTTTATGCTCCCCACTAACGCGCGCGCGCCGACGCGGGATATGAAGACGCAGCACACGAGCGCGCACAGCATCAGCGCGTACGACGGCACTCCACGCGCCATGAACAGCGCGGTTATGAATACGAGCGTCCATATCAGCTTCGTGCGCGGATCAAGTCTGTGTACGGATGTGTCGTCGGGAAAATATTGTCCTATCGTGATGTCCCTAAGCATTGCCACCGCCCCTCCTGAATGCGCGCAGCGCCGCGCGCAGACCCTCTGAGGTTATGATGTCGTCCGCGATACGCAGACCGCGCTCGCGCAGACGCGCTGCTATCACTGCCGCCGTCGGCAGACCGAGTCCCATCGCCGTGAGCTCTTCCCCGCGGGAGAACGCCCGGGCCGGGGGCGCGTCAATGACGATGCGCCCTTCATCAAAGACTGCCACTCTGTCGGCGTTGCGGGCTATCTCGTCCATGCTGTGCGTCACTATGATGACGGCGGCGCCGGTTGAGCGGCGGTACGCCTCTATGTTGGCGGTTATTTCGGCGCTGCCTGAAGGGTCGAGACCGGCCGTCGGCTCGTCGGCTATGAGCACCTGCGGACGCATGGCGATGACACCGGCTATCGCCGCCCGCCTGCGCTGCCCGCCGGACAGTTCAAACGGCGACTTCTCCAAGTCTTCGTCGTCAAGCCCGACAAAATCCGCCGCCTCCCGCACGCGTTCGGATATCTCGGACTCCGTCAAGCCCATGTTTTTCGGTCCGAACGCTATGTCCTTGAAAACGGTCTCTTCAAAGAGCTGGTACTCCGGGTACTGGAATACGAGCCCGACCTTAAAACGCACCTCTCGCGCGCGCTCCTTCGATTGGCGTATATCCGCCCCGTCGAAGAATACGGAGCCCGATGTGGGCTTGATGAGTCCGTTGAGCGTCTGGATAAACGTCGATTTGCCCGACCCCGTGTGTCCGATGATGCCGACGCATTCGCCGCGCTCGGCTTGAAAATCGACGCCGGCAAGCGCGGTGCGCTCAAATACCGTACCTGTACCGTACACGTGCGTGATTTTCTCGGCTTTAATAATGGGAGACACTGATGTGTTGCAACCCCTTTGATCAATGAATATTTTCGTCTGTAGCGATTTTCGCTCTCCCGTCCTTTTCGGCGTAGGCGAAAAGAATTTTTGCGGAGGAGTGCGTCTCGTCCTCACGGACTGCGCTAAGCAAGTTTCCGGCTAAAGCCGGGAACTTGCTCGCTCCGTCGTTCGTCCTC
>JAITKI010000010.1 GCA_031278515.1 Oscillospiraceae bacterium
CGAGCGCAGCTCCGCGAAAACCTCCCGTACAGAGCGCCCCTTGTCGTACACGACGTATCCGGGCTTATCCGGATGCGGCTTCCAATACTCGGTTTCTATGCGGTTCATAAGCTTGCCTCCATATATATTTTTTCTCCGTAAATACAAAAAGCCGGAGATTATCACATCTCCGGCTCATAATGCTGAGTGGTTCTATTCGCTTTTGAGTTCGCCGTACGGCTAAAGCTCCGACTCCCAATCGTCCTCGCCGTCCTGCCATGTCCGTTCGGGCTCAAAGTCCATACCGTCAATGCAGTTGTCGTAGAGAAAACGGCTGAGCTCACCGGGTTCGCCGGTTTCATAAAACGCGACGAGCAGCCCGCTGAACGTCCGCAAATGCTCAATAGGCACCGATATTATCCCGCACCCGGACGAAATCATCACCTGATTGCCCGCGAGCATCGCCGTCCGCTTGTTTCCGTCCGAAAACATCTGTTTCCGCATAAGGTACAGCGTGAGCATAATTGCCCGTTCCGTAGGGCTGTCGATGGATAGGACATCGGCAATCTGTTCCTTTATTTGCGATTCTATGGGCATATCGGGTTTCCAAGACGTGCCGCCTATACGCACGGGGACATTGCGCGGGAAACCGGCGCCTCTTATCAAGGTATCCCCGCCAACGAGCCTGTGGATATGACAGATGTATTTGTAATCTATTGTGTAGTCCAGATTCTCAAGCACGAAACGCCATGCGTGTTTCAGGTTGTTGATGGCGATGATGTCGTTCACCGGCACATTCGCGACGCTCATCCCGTTATATATCGCATCCGTATCCGGGTATGTGACTGCCAAGCCCTCAAGCTTGGCGCTTTTCCATATATAGTCCACGATGTTGCGCTTGGCGACAAAGATGTTGTCTTTTTGCGTCATATGATATTTAGGTTCCAATTCGCAGCCCCCTTTGCTGAAAATTCAAGATACAGATACATTTGGCGAGATAAGACGGGTGCCGTCATATCCCTTCATCCCAATCGTCCTCGTCCTCATCGCCATACTCCGGCGTGAGCGCGGTTTCGTTCAACGCCGCGTATTGCCGCAGAATACCATTGCATTTTTCATATAGTTCAGGCACACGTTTTATCAGCGTTTCCCAAACGATGTCAAGGTCAACGCGCAAATACGATCCATAAAGCGTCACTTCCTCTCCGCGAATCTGCTCGTAAAACCGCCGTCGCAGCGCACCGGTCGTCACAACGTCCACTTTTTTGTTTAGGCAATCCTCCAAGTCAAGCCGAAAGTCCGCAAGCGCGAACAGATCTTTAATTTCTCCCGCTTCTATGTGTAAGTCAATATCGCTGTCCTCCGTCGCGTCGCCGCGCGCGTAGGAGCCGAACAGCATAACGCGCCGAACGCCGTAACGCTCAGCTATCGGGGCTACGCGCTCTTTTATCTGCTCAATTGAGTACACGGACATATCCATCCCTCCGAACGTAATTCTGAAAACAATATACCATTAAAACCGCGTGAGTTCAAGCGGATTTTATCCGCGCCGCTGCAATTTTGCAGCGTTTACATCGCGAGTTCGTCCTCGTCGTCAAGCTCGCCGCAGTCGTCATAGACGGGCGCGTCCTCATCTTCTCGCCCCCGCTGCTCATCCTCGTCCAAAAGCGTGCCGCCGTCAGGTTCCCTGTCAATGTCGAGTTCCGTATTGACCTTAGCGAGTTCGGCAAGCGCGTCCTGTAATTCGCACTCCTGCTCAAACGGCTGCCCGAGCCGCGCTTTCATCGCGTCCAGACGGCGCAGTGCGTCCTCGTGTTCGCGCTTGCGGTCGTCGCGGTCGCGTTCAAGGCGCTCAAGGGCGTTATCGATCCGGGCAATACTGCCGAGTCCGCTGTCTGACAGCGCGATTTCATACGACCGCGCGCCTTTGAGCGCGACGCGGGGTTCGTCCAAAAGGTCGCGGCGCTCCATCGGGATAATATCAAAACCTCTGTAATATCCGATCACCCTACCGGTGTACTGATTGGATGTTACAGCTCTCAGCAAAATGTCGCCGGCGTTCTTCTTCTCCGGATATTCATTCTTGCCGAGCTTCATATGAAAATCCCCGCCGCCGTGCGCATCCCGGCGGTCGATGTCGGCTTCAACACCGTGAGCCTCCGCTTTGAGCTCCGCAAGCTGCGCGGGGATATGCTTGATCACCATATTCTCCATAGAATATCTGTCCGCCGTGTACTGCGCCTCTAAAATTTGCAGCCGCTGCACTTCAAGCTCCAACTCCATCTTGCGGCGAATGAGCGGATTGCCCGTCGCGATAGCCTTGACCTCGGCGTAGTTCAGGACGGTCTCGCTTGTGTCCTCAACCTCGCGCGACGGGTTCTTGCCGGTCATTACCTGCGAGATGGCCTTCGCCTTCGACTCTACGATCTGCCATAGATAGGCATAGAAGCTCTGACGGGTCACGTATTGATATATCCGCACCTCGGGGTTGTCGTTGCCCTGCCGGACAATGCGCCCCTCGCGCTGCTCCAGGTCTGACGGTCTGTACGGACAGTCGAGATGATGCAGCGCGATGAGGCGCTTCTGCGCGTTCGTACCGGCGCCCATCTTCTGCGTGCTGCCGAGCATGATTCGTATTTGCCCGCTTCTCACCTTGGAGAACATCGCCTCCTTCTGCGCGTCTGTGTTCGCGTCGTGTATATACGCGATTTCATCCGGCTTCACGCCGAGCCTTTCGAGCTTTTCCCGTATATCGTCGTAAATGCAAAACCGCCCGTCACTGTTCGGCGTTGAAATATCGCAGAAAATCATCTGCGCTGATTTTGTGTGTTCCGTCTCCCTGTAAATCTCAAAGACGCTGCGCACACAGGCATTGACCTTGCCGCCCTCATAGTCGGGAAGCGCCGGATCGATACAGCGCATATCAAGCGCGGCATTTCTGCCGTCAGAGGTGACGCACAGCATATTGTCCTCGTCGGGCTTCACCATACCCCGGTGTATGCGTTCGGCGCGTTCCGCGAGCTTTTCAACGAATTCCCGAAGCTCCGGCGACGGTTCGGCGGCGACGATAACCGGCTTGCCGCCCATAATTTTCGGCACCGGCAAATCGAGCATATCCGCCGTCTGAATATCCGCGGCCTTGCGGAACAGGCTCATAAGCTCCGGCAAGTTTACGAACTTGGCGAAACGCTCCCTTACGCGGAAGCCCTGACCGCTCGGGGCGAGTTCCAGCGCGGAGACGACCTCACCGAACGACGACGCCCAGTTGTCGAAATGGTTCAACCCGAGACGCGCGAGTTCTTCCCTCTGCAAATATGACTGCATCGTGAAAAGCTCGACCATGGAGTTTGATATGGGAGTGCCCGTGGCGAACACAACGTTGCGCGCACCGCGTTTGTTCTCGCATATATACTCGCACTTCATATCCATATCCGTTGATTTTTTCGCCCGCGCCTTGGACAGTCCCGCGACGCTGTTCATCTTCGTGAAAAAGTATTTGTTTTTGTAAAAGTGCGCCTCGTCAACAAAGAGCGCGTCAACGCCGAGCTCCTCAAATGTGACGAGCTCGTCCTTCGGGCTGTCTTGCAGCCGTTTCAGCTCGTACTCCACATTCCTGCGCGTCCGTTCGAGTTCCTTTATCGTCACGCGCTCGCCCTTGTCTGCCTTCGCCTCGACGAACGCGGCTTGAATCTCATTGAGCTCGTCTTGAAGCTTTTGCTCCTGCCGCTCTTTCGACATCGGAACCCGCTCAAAGCTGCTGTGACCTATGATAACGGCATCCCATTCGCCCGTCGCTATGCGCGCGCAGAATCTCCGGCGATTCTGCTTCTCGAAGTCGCGCTTCGCCGCGGCGAGTATATTCGCGGTGGGATAGAGACGCTGAAATTCGTTAGCCCATTGCCCGACGAGGTGGTTCGGTACGACGAAGCAAGGCTTTTCCGCCAGTTTTAGGCGTCGCATCTCCATCGCCGCCGCCGCCATAGTGTACGTCTTGCCGCTTCCGACTACGTGCGCGAGCAGCGTGTTCCCGCCGTAGAGTATCCTCGCGACTGCCGCCGTCTGGTGAGGGCGCAGCGTTATCTCCGGCGACATTCCGGGAAAGGTGAGGTGACCGCCGTCGTACACTCTCGAACGCTCGGCGTTGAACAAACGATTGTAGACCTCGCAGAGCTTTTCGCGTCTGTCCGGATCATCGAATATCCATCTTTTGAATTCCAGCTTCATTTTCGCCTGACGGTCGCGTATGGCTATCGTCTGCTTGTGGTTGAGTACGCGCTTTTCCTTGCCGTCAACCTCAACTACGTCATAAATCCGCGCGTTGCGCTGATTCAGCGTCGTCCCAAAGAGTGAATATGCATCCATGCGGTTTGTGCCGTAGGTTTTCGTCGCCTCAACGGAGTTTTTGAGATAATATGGGCTGTCAACTGTCCACTCGCCCGTGAGCCGCGAATAATGTATCTTTACGCCGCTGTTCAATTGTGGCGGGACGTTCAGCTTCTCAATGAGAAACTGTCTGTAATACTCAATATCAATCCAGTGCGCGCCGATGCGGACGCTTATCTCGTGCGCCTCCAAGGGCTTCGGCTGCACGGCGCGCAGCGCTTCGGCGTTCGTTTCGTACAGCGGATTATCCCGCGCCGCGAGCTCCGCCGCCGCCAGCTTATCCTTTACCCTGCCGGACAAATACTCGTCGGCGGTCTCCCAGCCGGCAAAAATGTTGTTCGCATCATCCGGATCGTCGTAGGCGGGGTTTTTGAAAATGACGCCGCGCAGATCGGCGATGACGTCCTCATAGCTCTTACCGGTCAGCGACGCCATAAACGATATATCCACGCGTCCGCGCTCATTCAAGCAGACCGGCAAAGCCTCCGCTGAGGTGTCAACGCGAACTATCCGCGCCGCCTTTGAGATGGTGCGCCGTGTGAATATATCAGCTTTTGTGACGCCGCCGTCCTCGTCAAGGGTTTCAATCGAGGACAGCAGCGGGAAGTCCGCGTCGTCGCCGAACAGGGAAGTGTTGTACCGTGAGTTTATCGCGCCGTACTTTTTGCAGAAACGGTCGTATTGGCTGTTAAGCTCCGTTTGGAGCCGCCGCAGAGCTTCGTCCGTACAGCCTTCAAGCTGCCGGGATAATATATATCGCGTGAGGGAGCGCATATCGATCATAGCCGTCACGCGCTCGGCGGCGGGTTTGGTAAACTCCCGCTTCTCCATGCGCGAATTGACACGCTGATAGATTTCTCCGTCCATTACGGCATAGCAGAAGTTTTTTGCGGTCGGATCCGCCGGTATACCGTCCGATTCCGTTTCATCGAATTCGGCGGATGATATTTCTCCGTCAAGCGTGTCTTCCGGCAGAAAACTTACCGCTTCAAGCAGAGCCTCGCGCAAGTCCCGTCCGTCCGGATTCAGCGTGGTTTCGCTGCTGTTCCCGTACATACCGCTGTCGAACGCCATCTCGCCGAGCAGCATATGCGGATTGTCCAGATAATACTCGTTGAGCGGGACTCCGTTTTCCGTCTTTCCCGTGTGTATCCAGCCCTCGTTTTCGGCGTCGGCGAGCCTGTCGCGCTTTTTCAGGAAGATAATATCTGATGTGACTTCCGTTCCGGCGCTTGCCTTGAACGCCGTGTTCGGAAGCCGGATCGCTCCGAGCAATTCCGCGCGCTCCGCGACAAATCGCCGGGCTGACGTGTTTGCCTTGTCGAGCGTTCCTTTCGACGTAATGAACGCGATAACGCCGCCGGGTCTGACTTTATCGAGTGTTTTGGCGAAAAAGTAGTCGTGTATCAGGAAGCCGTATTTGTCGAGCTTCGGATCACTCAGCTTGTACGCGCCGAACGGGACGTTGCCGATTGCGGCGTCAAAGAAGTTATCCGGCAGTTCCGCCGTCTCAAAGCCCTGTACGCGTATATCCGCGTTCGGATAGAGCTGTTTTGCGATTCTGCCCGTAATGCTGTCAAGCTCCACGCCGTAAAGACGCGATGCCGCGGATATATCCTCCGGCATACAGCCGTAGAAGTTCCCGACGCCCATAGCGGGTTCAAGTATGTTCCCGCCCTTAAATCCGAGTCGATTGAGCGCCGAGTATATGCCGCCGATGACTTCAACAGAGGTGTAGTGCGCGTTGAGCGTGGAGCTTGATGCCGTTCTGTACTCTTGGTCTGATAACAGTTCTTTCAGCTCGGCGTGTTCGTTTGTCCAGTCGGGATGATTTTCCGTGAACGCCTGTGATATGCCGCCCCACCCGGAGTACAGCGCGAGTATTGCCTGTTCCTCCGGCGTCGCGTAACGGTTCTCCGATTCGATTGCTTTCAGCAGACGGATTGCTTCGGCGTTGCGGCGGTATTTTGTTTTCGCGCCGCCGCCGCCGATGTCGACGTCGGGTGTAATTACAAAGTTCGGTGGTTTCGGCTGGGACGGGAGTATGCGAGCTGTGGGTGTGGCAGCGGCGATAACAGGGTTCGGAAGCGTTTCCGACTCCGACGCGCCGCCACCGCTCATACCGTCATAAAAACTGCGAGTGGGAGGGTCTTCCTCCGCAATATCGGCGGGGGAGCGGTACATTACTCGCGCGTTATCCATTGCGGGTTCGCCGGGGTTCGTTTCATCCATACGCTCCGATTCCGGCGGCTCAATGTCATTCTCAAAACCAAAAAGCGTTTGCTGGCCGTCGGGCGCAGTCCGCCGCCTTGTCCGAATCGCGGTTGACGGAAGCTTCGGCGCGCCGGTATTTATCGCATCTGTCGGCTGCGCGGCGGATATGCCCTCCGCAGGCTCCGCCGGATACTCGCCGCTGCGTACAAGATTCTGTATCTTCCCGGCGACAGTCGCCCACGACATCTGAATAACGGGATCATTTGCGCCGAAAGTGATACGTATCCCATTATCGTCATGCGCCGCGTGTCCGCCCGCTCCGTCGGAGAAGCGCATTGTCCGTCCGCCTGTGCCGTATTCATTTCGCAGAAACGAGGCGAGCGCGGAGCCCGTCTTATCGCCGGGTTTGAACGCGTCGTAAACGCGCCGCTTGCCGCCCTCAATGCCCGAGCCGGCCAACAACGTCTCGCGGATATACAAGTCCCTGTGATTGTGGTTACAGCCGCGCTGAAACGCGGAAAGCGGAGGGCTTTCGCTCTCCGCTTTCTCTGACGATTCAGTTATCTCGGTTTGTACACTATCTCGCGCAGTACGGTTTCCTCCGCTTGATCCCGTATCGCCGTTTCGTATCGCACCGTCTTCATAAAGTCGCCTTGCGGTCTCGGCGTCTTGGCGCGGAGTTGATTTTGAACCGTCTCCGTCATCTCCCGCGCTTCCCTGTCCACCGCGAGGCATATATCCCGCAGCGTCGTCTCCGACAGGAGATACGCGTGTCGTCCCGGATGGTTCTCTTTCAGATAGTCCCGGAACAGGCTGCCGTATTTCCCTATCGGCGGTTGTTCCTCTTGCGGTTCGTGCGTTTCGCTCTCCGCCGCTTCGATTTCCTCGGCGGTCATCGCCAGCGCCTCCATTGATTCCTCCGTCGTGTATTTGCCGTCTTTCAGCATTTTGCTTCACCCTTTCATTTTGTTGTTGCTTTTGAATGGTCTGCGCGATAAGCGTCAGTACGCTGCGGCTGATATTCCCCACTGCGGTTCCGGCGTGATACAGCGCGGCTTTTGTGTCAAAGTTCGCGAGATATTCAAACGCCAGTCCGTCGTCATTGTACAGCCCCTGTTCCAGTACCAGTCGTTCGCTTATCAGATAGCCCACGCTGTCTACTATGGTATCGGTGAACCATTTGCGCAGACTGTCGCCGTCAAGGTCTTCAAGGAGACTGCCGGATATGTCTTTTTTGAAGCTGTCAAGATAATCGCCGCAGCTGTCGCGGACGTATTCCTCCACAGTCCATTTCAGGTTTTTCGTCTGATTGTCCGTGGGGCGGGGAACTCGGAAGCGGCTTTGCAGCTCACGGGTCACCGCGTCCATATACCGTTCCGGCAGCGTCCATTGTCTCGGTATACCCCTGTCTTCACCGTAAGTGTCGGATACGTCAAACACATAGCGGATTTCCATATCGCGGTCGGTATCGCGTAAAATAGGAATCCCGCGTGTGCCTTTGTGTACGCGCCTGCCCACCGCGTTCCAGTGCTTCAGCTCGCCGCAAGCTGTGGCGTTCGGCGCCTGCTCGTAAATCAGCAGAGTCTCCGGGAAAGAGTATTTGCAGAACTTCGCGTAAAACCTCAGAAACTCCCGCCAGTCGGCTTTACTCCGCTGTACGCGCTTGGACGCGTTATCCGACAGTGATTTCAGGTGTGAGAGGCGTTCCCGCCGTGTCATGCTCTGATAGTTCTTTGCTGCCGCTATCGCCGTTGTCGTCGCCGCCATACGGGTTCACCTCCGTTTCCTGTTTTTTGTGCGCGTAGAAATACTCTAACGCCTCAATGATGGTCGCCTCAATTTCATCATTCTTCTGTCCCGGCAGAAAGTATCGCGTGACAATCTTCGCTTTGAGCTTGAACGCACCGGGTTTCGCCGATCTCGGCTTTTTCGTTCCCGCCAGTATCTGCTCGACGGTCTCGCGGTCGAGAGGTTTCTTCTCCGAGGCAAGCCGCAGGGAGTCGGCTTTCTTCATATCCGCTTTGTAATGCGATGAATTGAGTGCGTCGTCAACTATCCGCTGTTCGTCGGTCGTCAGATACGACAGCGACACCGCCGCGCGGATCGGGAGCTCACCGTCGTCAAGGCGCGTTTTGAGAGCGTCGATGAGCTTGTTCACGCGGAGATAGCGGGCGACCGTGTTCTTTGCCAATCCGTAATCTTGCGCAATTTTATCACGGGTCGTCAACTTCTGCCCCACTGGGGCAGAAGTTGAGTTTCCACTGAATTCATCGGGGTTTTTGAGCATGCTTTCTATCTCGCGGATCAAGTCGGTTCTGCGCCCCTGACGCTTTATCGCCTCGTGGTGCATTGTCAGCGTGACGGCTCGCTCCGAGTGCGTCAAGTCCGCGAAAGAGCGCTGGATCAGGTTTGTCTCTGTGACGATGAGCAGCGCTTCCTCGTCCGTCAAACCCTCGCGCACTATGGCGGGTATGTTCTCTATCCCCGCCGCTTTTGCGGCTTCGACGCGGTTATGTCCCGACAAGATTTCATAGCTGTCGGATACGTCCGGTTCCCGCGAGTCCGTCTTTATCGGGCGCGCGATAATCGGCACGAGCATGCCATTCTCGCGTATGCTTTCGACCATATCGTCGAAGCGCTGCCCCTGATACGGCTTGAACGGATGGTTTTTGAACGGGCGCAGACTGTCAAACGGCAGGTTGAACACAGTCTCGCCCTTCCGCCTTGCGGCGGGGTCCGTCGGCGTGAACAGTCCCCGGTTGATCTCTTTCATACTTTTGAGGGCGAAGCTGGCGTTACTCATTTCCGCTCACCGCCCTCTCTCGGCTCGCGGAGTGTGATAAAAGCTCCCGCGCGAACGCGGCATAAGCTTCCGCAATTTTGCCTTTCGGGTCGTGGTCGAATATGCTCCGCCCCTGCGCTTGCGTTTCCGTCACGCGCACACTGACGGGTATTTTCGTCTCGAATATGCGGAAATACCCGCCGTAGGCGCTTTTTAAAATCGCCAGCACCTCGTTGTGAAATTTCAGTCTACCGTCGAACATCGTTATGAGCGCGCCCTCTATCGTGAGCGCCGGGTTCAGGTTTTCTTGCACGTTAGCGACGGTTGCGAGCAGAAGTTCCAGTCCTTTCGCCGAGAAAAACTGCGGCTGCATCGGTATCAGCACCCGGTCGGCGGCGTTCAAGGCGTTGATTGTGACGAAGTTCAGGCTCGGCATACAGTCCAGCAGTACATAGTCATAATCGTCCTTGAAGCTGCCGACTATCTTTTTCAGTACGCTCTCACGGCTCATCGCGTTTACGAGATTGTTTTCCGTCTCCGCGAGTTCAATGCTCGACGGGATAAAGTCCATACCCTGTGAGTTCAGAATATATTCGCGTTTGGAGAGAAGCGCCGACTTCTCCGGTCTGCCGCCGTTTCTTATGACTTCGTTCATCAGGTGCGGCAGGGTGACGGGGAGTTCGTCAGGTTGTGGGATGCCGAGCGCCATCGTCGCGTTGGCTTGCGGGTCGCAGTCCACGACGCAGACTTTGCAGCCCGTCCGGGCAAGGGACGAGCCGAGGTTCAGCGTCAGTGATGTTTTGCCGCAGCCTCCTTTCTGGTTGCTGACGGCATAGGTGATGCTCATTGTTTCATGGTCTCCTTTCACGTTTTCGGTATTTCGCTGTTGATAAAAAGAATTGGACTAACGCGGCAATCCCTTTGTTTCCAAGGGCTTTGCTGGTTAGTCCAATTATGTCACATTCCTACGCCCGCGACACATCGCGCAAGATTAAGAGCGTCCTGAAAAACAAAGGGACAGACGGCAAGCCGCTGTCGAACATACCGCCGTATGGGTTCATCAAAGACCCGAACGACAAGAACAAATGGCTGATTGACGAAGACGGGAGCGCGGACGTGGTGCGGCGCGTCTATCAACTGACGA
>JAITKI010000026.1 GCA_031278515.1 Oscillospiraceae bacterium
TTCGCGCGCGCCATCAACTCTTTCGGCGAAAACGGCTTGACCACATAATCGTCCGCACCGACCTCAAAGCCGAACAGCTTATCGTACTCTTCACCCCGGGCCGACAGCATAAGCACCGGAGTCTTTTTGTGCTTGCGGATTTCCTTGCAGGCGGAGAATCCGTCCATCTTCGGCATCATTACGTCCATGATTACTATATCGAAGTCGTTTTTCTTGCACAGAGTTACAGCTTTCATGCCGTCCTCCGCCTCTGTGACGGAGTGGCCGATGAACTCGGCGTACTCGCGGACGAGCGCGCGGATGCCCGGTTCGTCGTCCGCTATCAAAATCTTGTACGCCCGCACAGCTCTCCCCCTTTTCAAGTTTCGTCGTCAGAACCGCCGCGGATTCAGGATTCCCGGCCCTCTCCGATTCCCATCAGCCGCATGTTTTTGCGCAATTTGTCGGCGACGTTCGCCTCCGCGGCGATGCGCGCCTGATTTATCGCGTTGCGGAGGGCGACGTCGTTAGACGAGCCGTGCGCCTTTATGACGGGCTTCGATATGCCGAGCAGCGCCGTCCCTCCCACGTTGTCCGGGTCAAAACGCGCCTTCAGTTCCATGAGCCGCTTCCTGGCGAATTGTCCCGAAAGCTTAAGCATAGTTCCGCCGGAGTACATCTCCTTCAATTCGCGCATCAGAAAACGCGCCATACCCTCGATGGATTTGAGAAAGATATTTCCCGAAAAGCCGTCGCACACGAGTACGTCGCACACATCAAAAAACACATCCTTCGCCTCGACGTTACCTACAAACGTGATGGCGCCGCCGTCCCCGGCCGCCTTTAGCGCCTCGTACGCGCTTTTTACAAGTTCCGTGCCTTTTGTCTCCTCCGAGCCGTTGTTCAGCAGGGCCACGCGCGGATTGCTTATGCCTCTGACGCTCTCCGCGTAGTACGAGCCCATAAACGCAAATTGTACCAGATACTCGCGCGTACACTCGACGTTGGCGCCGCCGTCTATGAGCACAAATCCGCCCGTCGCGCCGGGTACAAACGGCGCCAGCGCCGCCCTGCGTATGCCCTGCACCCGCTTGACAATGAGCGTGGCGCCCGACAGGAGCGCCCCCGTGCTGCCCGCGGAGACAAACGCGTCCCCGTGTCCGTCCGCCAGCATTCGCAACCCCACGGACATCGACGAGTCCTTCTTGCCGCGCACGACGACGGACGGGTCGTCGTCCATCCGCACCACCTCGGTCGCGCCGGCTATTTCTATACCCTTCGGAAGATCCGAATAACCAAGCTTCTCCAGGCGCCGCAAAATATCCTCCCCGCCGCCTGTGAGAACGATATCGACGCCGTACTCTCTCGCCGCGTCCGCGGCGCCTTTAACTATCATCTCGGGCGCGTTGTCGCCGCCCATCGCGTCAACGATAATTTTCATGTGACCACTCCTTTCGCTTTACTCCCGCCGAAAAACAGCCGTTCACGGCGCCCGCGTCTCAGGTTCGCATCGCTCCGATAATCTCCAGCGACCGCCTTGATATCTCAAGATTTCTGTTCCTCTTGCCCTTCACCTTGCCCTCAAGCGGCTCGATTATGCCAAAATTGACGTTCATCGGCTGAAAATCGCCGACAGAACCTCCGGACACGTACAGCGCGAGCGCGCCTATCGCAGTCGAGCGCGGGAAATCGGCCGGGGACTGTCCGAGCAGTTCCCTCGCCGTCTCAATGCCCGCAAGCATACCGGACGACGCCGACTCGACATACCCTTCCACGCCCGTTATCTGTCCGGCAAACCCGATGCGCCTGTCGCTTCTGAGTCTGTATCGGCGGTCCAGCAGCGCGGGACCGTTTATGTACGTGTTCCGGTGCATGACGCCGTAACGCGCGAACTCCGCCTCGCGCAGCGCGGGAATCATGGAAAACACGCGCTTTTGCTCCGCGAATTTGAGGTGGGTCTGGAAGCCCACCATGTTATACAGCGTACCCTCGGAATTATCGCGCCTGAGCTGCGCGACGGCATACGGAGTCGCTCCCGTTTCCGGATCCCTCAGGCCGACGGGTTTGAGCGGGCCGTACCGCATGGTGTCGCGCCCGCGCCGCGCCATGACCTCTATGGGCAGACATCCCTCGAACACGCCGCCGTCGTCGAATCCGTGTATCTCGGCCTCGCGCGCCCGCGTGAGCTCGTCCCAAAACGCCGCGTACTCACCCTCGTCCATCGGGCAATTGATGTAATCCGCGTCGCCTTTTCCGTATCGCGAGGCGAAATACGCGCGCGTCATGTCCACGCTCTCATACGTCACAATCGGCGCGGCGGCGTCATAAAAACTCAAAAACTCAGAATCCGGAAAAAGTTCGCGCAGCTTTTCCGCAAGCGCGTCGGACGTCAGGGGGCCTGTTGCGAATATCACGTTGCCCTCCGGTATATCCGTCACCTCGCGGCTGCGCGTCTCTATCAGGGGACATGACCGCACGCGCTCCGTAACAAGCGCCGCGAAACGCTCCCTGTCCACAGCCAGAGCCCCGCCGGCCGGCAGCGCCGTCTCGTCCGCGCACGATATGACGAGACCTCCCAGGACGCGCATCTCCGCTTTCAGCAGCCCGACCGCGCTCGTCAGTTCCGAGCCGCGAAATGAGTTTGAACAAACCAACTCGGCGAAATCGTCCGACACGTGCGCGGGTGAGCGCCGTCCCGGCTTCATCTCGACGAGTTCCACGCGCAATCCACGCCGCGCGAGCTGCCACGCCGTCTCGCAGCCCGCCAGCCCGGCGCCGACCACCGTGACATCGGCGCTCATTCTTTTACAGCCGCGCTCTCCGCGGCGCCGTCCGCCTTCTTTTTCCTCGCCCTCTTTTTTGCTTCGCCGCCTTTTGGGGCCGCCCCGGTCTTTTTCGCGGCCGGCTTTTTCGCGGCCGTTTTTTTCGCGCCGGCGCCCTCCGCGTCCGCAGTTTCCGCGCCGTCCGCCTTTGCGTCCGCAGCCGTCTTTTTTCTGTACCCGCGCCGGTCCTCCGGCAGGAAATTCGGGCATTTCTCGTTTATGCAGTACGGCTTCTTCGCGCCTCTGCCGGATTTTTTGAACAGCGTGTCTCCGCACTCCGGACAATTGTCCGCGACGGGGACGTCCCACGTCATAAAGCCGCAATCCTTGAGTTTTTCGCACGCGTAATACGTGTATCCGTTCTTCGATGTGCGTTTTAGTATCCTGCCGCCGCACTTTGGGCATTTCCCCGGCATCTCGACGACCAGGGGTTTTGTAAAGGTACACTCCGGATAGCCGGGGCAGCCCAGAAAACGTCCGAAGCGACCTGATTTGACGACCATCCGCCGTCCGCACAGATCGCAGACCTCGTCCGACACCTCGTCCGGGATCTTTATCCGCTCGCCCTCAAGCGCCGTCTCCGCGCTGGACACCGACTCGGAAAAGCCCCCGTAAAAGTCGCCCAGAACACTTTTCCAGTTGCTCTTCCCCTTTTCCACATCGTCGAGTATTTCCTCCATACGCGCCGTGAATCTGAGATCGACGATGTCGGAAAATCTGTCCTTCATGAGCTGCGTAACGACCTCTCCCAGCGGCGTGGGGCGCAGCGTCTTGCCCTCTTTGACGACGTACTCGCGATCAATTATCGTTGAAATCGTGGGCGCGTAAGTGCTCGGTCTGCCCACGCCTGTCTCCTCCATTGCCTTTATGAGCGACGCCTCGGTGTATCGCGGCGGCGGCTGCGTGAACTTCTGCTCCGACTTAATATCCTCAAGCTCGGCGGCGTCGCCCTCCTCAAGCTCCGGCAACGCTCCGGCGTCCTCGTCGCTCTCGTCGTCCCGGCTCTCCGTATACACGGCCATAAAGCCCGCGAACTTGAGCGCCGAATGGTTCGCCCTGAACACGTATCCCGCGGATATGGCGTCGACTGTGAGACTGTCGTATGTCGCGGGTTTCATCTGGCAGGCGAGAAAACGGCTCCAGATGAGCTTATACAATCTGTACTGGTCGTTCGACACGCTCTGCCTTATCCTGTCCGGCGTTATGAACACGCTGCTCGGGCGTATGGCCTCGTGGGCGTCCTGCGCGCCGCTCTTCGTCTTGTAGCGGTTCGGCTGACCGGGGTGATGGTCCGGGCCGAAATTGTCGGCGATATACCGCTTTGCGTCGTCCAGCGCCTCGTCGGAAAGGCGCAGCGAGTCGGTGCGCATATACGTTATGAGTCCCACGGCGCCCTCGCCCGATATCTCCACGCCCTCATAGAGCTGCTGCGCGATGGACATAGCGCGTCTCGGCGTCATGCCCAGCTTCCTGGACGCCTCCTGCTGGAGCGTTGAGGTTATGAACGGCGGCGGCGGGGAGCGCCTTTTATCGGTTCTCCTGACGTTCCCGACGACAAAGGGAGACGCTTTAACCGCGCGGACGACGGTTTCGACCTCTTCGGCGCTGCGGAGCTCCGCCTTGCCCTTTTCCGTACCGTAAAAGCGCGCCCAAAACCCGCCTTCCTTCCCGACAAGCGACAGATTGACGTCCACAAGCCAGTATTCCTCGGGTATGAACGCCCGGATCTCGGCCTCCCGGTCCGTCACCATGCGCGCCGCCACCGATTGTACGCGCCCGGCGGACAGCCCCCTGCGTATCTTCTTCCACAGCAGCGGACTTAGTTTGTATCCGACTATTCTGTCGAGAATACGTCTGGCCTGCTGCGCGTCGACGAGGTCCTGATCTATCTCTCGCGGGTGCGCGATACTGTCTTTCACGACGTTTTTTGTTATCTCGTTGAATGTCACCCTGCGGGCGCGCTCGTCCGACAGGCCGAGGAGTTCCTTCAAATGCCACGATATGGCCTCGCCCTCGCGGTCGGGGTCTGTCGCGAGATACACGCGCTCACAGCCCCTCGCGGCCGATTTCAGGGCTTTGATAGTATCCTCGCGGCCCTTGACGGGCTGATAATCGGGAACAAATCCGTTTTCGATGTCCACCCCGAGCTTGCTTTTGGGCAGGTCCCGCAGGTGTCCCATCGACGCTGTGACCTTGTATCCGCTCCCGAGATATTTCCCGATAGTCTTCGCCTTCGCCGGCGATTCGACAATTACGAGATTAACGCCTGTTTTTGCCATAGGATTCCACGTTCTCCATTCTCATTACGGCGCCTTTGGCGCCAGAGAGAAAAATTTCCCGCGCGCCCGGGTTATAATCCCCTTGATTTCCAGCATCGTGAGCGCCGCGAATACATCGGACGCAGAAAGCGAGCTGCCCGCTATTACGGCGTCGATATGCACTCCGCCGGGCGCCACGGCTTCCGCGACGAGCCGCTCGGTCGGCGTGAGCGAGATGTCGGGCGCGTTTAGGTCAATATATTCTACCTGCGTACTGTTGTCAACCTCTTTTTTTATCGAATCTGCGGATTCCCCGCCCGTTTTGCCGGACGGCGCGCCGCCTCGCGGTCTCGCGTCCTCCGTCTCCTCGCCGTCCTCGCCGCCCGTCTGCGGCGCGGGGACGGTGTCCGCACGTCTCCTCGTGCGGGCGGGCGCGTTCCGGCGAGCTTCCGACAGCGTGATTTTATCGGGGAATCGCGCCGAGTACTCGGCGGCTATGTCGTCGGCCGATATGAGAGGTATGGCGCCCTCGCGCAGCAGGTCGTTTGAGCCCTCGCACGACGGGGCGTCCACATTGCCGGGCATCGCAAAAACCTCCCGGCCTTGCTCCAGCGCGTCGGCCGCCGTTATGAGCGCGCCGCTGCGCAAAGGCGCCTCTATTACCGCCACGCCGACGGATATACCGCTGATTATCCTGTTGCGAGCCGGAAAATGTCCCGCGATCGCCGCGCTGCCCGGCGGGTACTCGCTTACCAGCGCGCCCGACGACGCCACCGCGTCAAACAGCGCCGCGTTTTCCTTGGGATATATGACGTCCAGTCCGGAGCCTATGACGCCAATGACGCGCCCTCCGGCGCCGAGAGCGCCCCTCGCCGCGGCTGAATCAACTCCGCGCGCCAGCCCCGTAGTCACAAGCAGTCCGCGCCGCGTCGCCTCGCGGCCGACGCGCCCGGCCTCCCGCAAGCCGTAGCGCGTGCATTTTCGCGTCCCGACGATCGCCACCACGGCCTCTTCGTCAATGTCCGGCAGATGCCCGCGCACATACAGCACTATCGGCGGATCGTAAATATTTTTCAGGCGCTCGGGATAATCCGCGTCCTGTATCGTCATGACACGGTACCCCTTCTTTCCGCATATTTCGAGCGCACTCTCGCTCGGCGCGAGGTCTTTGTTCTCGAGCCCGCGAAGTTCGGACGCCTTCAGCTTCATCGTCTGCTCGTAGTCTTCGGCGTGGGCGTAATACACGCGCTCCGGCGTGCCGAAGCCGTCCAGCAGCTTCCGCGCGGTCAGCGGCCCGACGCCCGCGGCGGAACTTAGCCATATCCAATATTTTACCGACGCCATATTTATGACCACGCCTTTCGTCTTACTTTAGCCCAAAACGTATTTTCAGCGGGAAGCCGAACTTGTTTCAACTTTTACCCCTCCCTTGTTATCGCGCGCCGTGAAGCCCGCGCGCGGCGGGAACCTACTCCCTGCGGCGCGTTTGAGAGGCAAAGCACTCCCACATTATTATGGCGGCCGCCACCGCCGCGTTCAGCGATTCGGCGGCGGGCGACATGGGGATCGACACAGCTCCGTCGCACAGTCCGCGCAGTTCCCGGGACAGGCCGCATCCCTCGTTGCCTATCGCGACGGCCGCGCCGGACAGTTCCGCCTCGCGCACGCCAATCCCTCCGTCCGCGGCGGCGCCGTATATCTTTACGCCGTTCGCCTTGAGTCCGGATATCTCCGGCGCCGTCATGGATACGACGCGCTGCCTGAATATGGCGCCCGTCGACGCGCGTACGGTCTTTGGGTTGTACAGATCGGCGCAAGCGCCCGTCATGACGACCTCCCCGATCTCAAACGCGTCCGCCGCGCGAATTATCGCGCCGAGGTTTCCCGGGTCTTGTATATTCTCCAGTATAACGCGCAAATCGCGGCGCCCCGGCGCGAACGGCGCATCCGGCATACGGCACACAAACAGGACGTCGCGGGGATTATTGAACGGAGACGCCGTCTGAAGCACCTCGCGCGCGGCCGACACGGCGACCGTCCCGCCGACGCGCGGCGCGTCCGTCCCGGAACACGAGACTATCGCCGTCACCTCGGCGCCCGACGCCGCGGCCTCGCGCAGCGCCTTGACGCCCGCGCACACAAACTCGCGGCGCTCCCTCCTGTAATCGCCGTCCGAACCCAGCGCTCTGATATGCGCGATAAGCGGATTCCGGCGGCTCGTTATAGGTTCCATTGATACGACCACGCCTTTCGTTTCGCCGCAGACGCAAGGGCCCCCTTCAGCCCTCCGCAGGTTTCATAGTCGGAAACAGCAGCACGTCGCGGATAGACGGGCTGCCGGTCAGCAGCATGACGCTCCTGTCTATGCCTATGCCCATGCCGCCGGTCGGCGGCATACCGTACTCAAGCGCCATAATAAAGTCCTCGTCCGTCATCTCCGCCTCGCGGTCGCCCGCGGAACGCAGCGCCGCCTGGCGCAAAAAGCGTTCTCGCTGATCGACGGGGTCGTTCAGTTCCGAAAACGCGTTCGCCATCTCGCTTCGGCAGATGAAAGCCTCGAAACGCTCCGTCAGGCGCGGATCGCCCGGCTTCCTCTTCGCGAACGGCGATATCTCCACCGGGTGCTCCGTTATGAACACGGGTCGGATAAGCTTGTCCTCTACGCGGCGGTCAAAGCACTCATAAAGCAAGTCGCCCCAACTCGGCGTTTTGCCGTCCGGCATTTTGACGCCGATCGATTCGGCGGCCCGAACGGCGTCCGACACGCTCTCAAACGCCATAAAATCGACGCCTGTATGCAGTTTCACCGCTTCCGCCATCGTAAGACGCGGCCATCCCGGCGTCAGATCTATCGTCTCTCCTTGCCAGCTTACGGCGTATGTCCCGAGTATCTCGCGCGCGGCGGAGGATAAAAGTTCCTCAAACAGCGCCATCATATCGTTGCAGTCCGCGTAGGATTGATACAATTCCAGCATCGTGAATTCCGGGTTGTGCTTCGTATCCATGCCCTCGTTGCGGAACACGCGGCCTATTTCATACACGCGCTCAATCCCGCCCACGATGAGACGCTTGAGGTGCAGTTCCAGCGCGATGCGCATATACATATCGATGTCGAGCGTATTGTGACGCGTTACAAACGGACGCGCCGCCGCGCCGCCGGAAGTCGTTCCCAGCACGGGAGTCTCGACCTCCATAAAGCCACGACTGTCAAGATACGCGCGGATATGGCGTATAAACGCGCTCCGCGTCTCAAAAACGCGGCGAGTGTTCGGATCCATGATTAAATCGAGGTAGCGCCGGCGGTATTTTGTCTCCACGTCCGTGAGGCCGTGGTACTTCTCCGGCAGCGGACGCAGCGATTTCGACAGCAGCGTCAAAGAGCGGCACCGGACGGAAATCTCCCCCATTCTCGTCTTGAAGACGAGCCCCTCCGCTCCGACGATGTCGCCGATATCCCATTTTTTGAAGTCGTCAAACGCCGCCTCTCCCACGTCGTCGCGCCGAACGTAGATCTGTATGACGCCGCGGTCGTCCTTCATGTCGGCAAATATCGCCTTGCCCATGCCGCGCTTCGCCATGATCCTGCCGGCGACCTTTACGCCGGTGTTCTCCAGGCTGTCGAAGCCCTCCGTTATGTCCGCCGAATACGCCGTGCGGTCAAAGCGGGTCTCCGTAAACGGATCCCGGCCCTCCGCGCGTAACTCCTCGAGCTTTTCGCGCCTTATACGCAATATCTCGGGCATTCCGGAAAAATCGGCGGACGCGCCCTCCGGCGCCCGTCCCGTATCGTCGCCCATGACCGCGCCCCCCGTCTACTTTTCGATCTTTATTATCTTGAATTCCAGCGCGCCGGCCGGCGCGTCTATCTGGATGGTCTCCCCGGTCTTGCGTCCCAACAGGCCCTTCCCGAACGGCGACTCGTCGGATATCCTGCCCGCGGCCGGATCGGCCTCCTGCGAGCCCACTATCTGGTAGATCTCCTTTGCTTTTGTCTCCAGATCGCGCACGGTGACTTTACTCCCCAGCCCCACCTCGTCGGTGTCGTCGGCGATCTGTATTATCTCCGCGTTGTCGATGAGGTTTTTTATCTCGGCTATCTTGGAATAGAGCTTCCCCTGTTCCGATTTCGCCTCGTCGTACTCGCTGTTTTCGGAGAGATCCCCGAACGAGCGCGCCTCTTTTATCTGCTCCGCTACCTCTTTTTCGCGAACCGTCTGGAGGTAGCTCAATTCGTCTTTCAACTCGTCAAGACGCTCCGCGCTCATCTTGTACTTCATCTCGTTGGTCATTTCGATCCAATCCTTTCAATAAAAGGCGCTCTCACGCTTCCGGTTACCGTATGATATTTCAGCTTATGTGTTTTGTCAAGAAAAATTCCGGAGAATGATTTCGTTTGTGATGGCTTCGCCATCACAAACGAGTCACGGGAGACTGGATCTCGCCGCGCGCGGCTCGCAAAGAGCATTTTCCGATGAATAAATCCCCGGAAAATGCGAAATGTGGTAAATTTTGCATCGTTATAGTTGAATAATGCAAAAAGACAGTCGAATGTTGCAATAATTCCCGGGGTTGCGCTGTTAAAATACCCGGAGAGTCGTCACACGCGAAAGAGGGATCAGTTACAACCGGAAAAGGCGGCGGGAGGTTGAAGAGATCGGTATCGGAATAGACACGGGCGGCGCGTGTGCGGATGCGGCGCGACCGCGCGATGTCGGCAAGATGCCGGCGAATAGTACAAAAATACAATGTGATATTACAAAAAAATCGATTGACAGGTATCGACAAAACATGATACAGTAGGGCATATTCAGCGAGACTCGCGCCGGAACGAAAAGGAGGATATTCTATGGCATGGAAACTGGAACCCGTATCGCCGCGCGTGGCCAGAGCGCGCGAGATGTACAGGGATACGCAGCCGGAGATATGTATCGCCCGGTACAAGATCATCACGGAATTTTACGTGAACCACCCGGAACTGGACGGTATACTGCGCCGGGCAAAAGCGATGCGGGCGATATTTGAGAGCATACCGGTTCGCATAGGCGACGAGGAGGTCATCGTCGGGGCGCAGTCCGCCAAGTACAGGGCGGGCGCGCTCTATCCGGAAAACTGCGTTACGTTCATCCGGGGCGAGATCGGCAGCGGTTCCATACGGACGCGCGCCATTGATCCCTATCAGATATCCGAAGAGGACATGCGGTACATCAACGACACGATAGGCTACTGGGAGAAGGGAGAGAGCACATTCGCCAAGACGCAGGCGTACTATCCCGACCAGTACGCGCCCCACGACTTCAACGGCGTCACAATGGTAGGGCGCATGGCCATCAGCGACACGCCGGTGGGCCACTTCGTCACCGGATATGACAAGGCCGTCCGCGTTGGGTTCAGAGCAATCAAAGAGGACGCCGACCGCAGACAGGCCGAAATACTGGAGCGCGGTATGCCCGGCGACACGCTGAACCAATACAATTTCTACCGCGCCGTGTCCATCGTCAGCGAGGGGATGATAACCCTGACGAAGCGCTACGCGGCGCTGGCGGCGGAAAAACTTGCCGTCGAACAGGCGCCTGAGCGCGCGAGGGAACTCAAGATGATGGTGGAGACGCTGAATTGGACGATGGAGAACCCCGCGCGCAACTTCGTCGAGGCGCTGCAGTGCCTGTACATGTACCAGACGTGCCTGTGCCTGGAGGCAAATATGCACGGCATCACTTTTGGGCGCGTTGACCAATACCTCGGCGACTTCCTGGAGCGCGATCTCGCGAGCGGCGCGATTACGCGAGAGTACGCGCAGGAACTGCTCGACCTCTTCTACCTCAAGGTGGCCGAAATGAACAAACCGTGGAGCGACGGGGCGACGCAGTCCGCCCCCGGCTACACATCCGGTCAGATGATGAGTATGGGAGGCGTTGACAGGAACGGCGCCGACGCGTCGAATAAAGTCACCTACATGATGCTCCAGGCGATGGGGCGCTTGGTTCTGCACGATCCGCCGCAGTCGCTGCGCATCCACAAGGGGACGCCGCCGGAATTGTGGGAGGCCGCAATCGAGACGTCGAAGATCTGCGGCGGCGTCCCCACGTTTGAAAACGACGACGTCATCATTCCCGCGCTGATGAAGCGCGGATTCACGCTTGAGGACGCGCGCGACTACTCGCCCATCGGCTGCGTTGAACCGGGCGGCAACGGCAACGATTGGCCCGCCTGCGGCGGCACGGGCAGCATGTCGTACATCAATATGCCGAAAGCCGTGCTGCTCGCGATCGACAACGGTTTCACGGATATGTTTTTCCCCGATCCGGAAACCGGCGCCACGCAAAAGGCTGTCGGACCCGCGACAGGATATCTGTACGAGATGGAGAGCTTTGAACAGGTCAGGGAAGCGTATCACAGGCAGATGGAGTTCTTTGTCCGCTGGCATGTCATCATTATGAATAACGCCGAGTACACGACGCGCGAACTGCTCCCGCTGCCTGTCGTCTCCGCGACGATGGGCGGATGCATGGAGAAGGGCGCGGACGTTATGTACGGCGGCGCGAAGTATAACGGAACCGGCATCCCGGGCATCGGCATCGGGAATGTCGCGGACTGCCTGTTTATGATAAAGCATCTGTGCTTCGACACGAAGAAATGCACGACGCGCGAATTGTACGACGCGCTTAAGAACAACTGGGCGGGCCATGAGGAGCTTCAGCAGTATATCAAAAACTCCTGCCCGCATTATGGCAACGCGGTTCCTGAAGTTGATGAAATCGCCGCGTGGGCGGCGGAGGACTTCGCCAAAATCGTCACCGCGCATTCCGGACCGAGAGGGAACTATACCGCGGCGATGTTCCCCGTCACGGCGCACGTAATGTTCGGCGCCATGACCGCCGCAACGCCGGACGGACGCAGCGCGGGAGTGCCGCTGGCCGACGGCATCTCTCCTGTTCAGCAGATGGATACGAACGGGCCTACGGCCGTCGTTCGATCCGTCGCCGCCATTGAGCAGACCGCCTTTGCCAACGGAACGCTGTTCAACATGAAATTCAGCCCCTCCGCGCTGAGCGGGAGGGACGGAGCGCAAAAGCTGAGCCAGTTGGTCCGCACGTATTTCGACTTGGGAGGCATGGAGATTCAGATCAATGTTCTCTCCACCGCGACGCTCAGGGAGGCGCAGCAAAATCCCGGGGAGTACAAAAACCTCGTCGTGCGCGTCGCCGGTTTTTCAGCCTATTTCGTCGAAATGCACCGCGACGCGCAGGAGGATCTTATCAGCAGAACGGTACTGGAGATATAGCGTGATAACTGAATATAGCGCTTCTTCACGCGCCCGGTACGGTTGCCGGCGCGCAACAACGAAAGGCATGGTCATACAGAATGTCAAATGCCAGTGATTTCCCCGATTGGGATGAAGCCCTGCGAAAATACAGGGCGGCGTCCGAACCCGCCGCGATTGAGGCGTTTGAGACGCGTCTGCGAGACGCGCGGTATCTCGCGGCGGTGAATGTGACGCAGACGATAGTGAGTGTGCCGACGCCGGAGGGTTCCGCGCCGCGCGCGGCCGCCATACATATTGAACGCGTGGTCGCGAGTTTACCCGGATGCGGACATTGTCTGACGTTTTTCACCTCTCCGGACGAACTCGAAAAAATGGGCAAACTTTCCGGACACGGGTACTCCGAGGTGTCGTTTCAGCAGTTGTACGACGAGACGTTTTACGCGAAGGATAAGATCGGGGCGATAATAAACTCCGGAGGTCTCCCTCTCGTGCTCTCGCGCTATGATCTCAATCGTTTGGCGGACACCGCTCGCGCGGGGCAGGGAATAAAGGCGCGCGAACTTGTATACCATACGCAAACGGCGGACGCGTGGAACCCGGAACTCGAACTGGCGTTTACGGACGCGCTCTCCCGCCGTCCGGAGGCGCGCGAGGCGTACATAATATCGGCAAATGTGGCGTGGCGGGACGATGAACAGGAACTGTCGTTCGCCATAGACTTCGATGGTGACGGGAATGAGTTGTATCCATATCTGGCGGAAGCGGTGAGACCGCATACCGACGGCGCGAAATTCAGATTTGAAAAACTCGTTCACGAATCGCTTCAAAAACTTCGCGCCACCGCGCAGCCTGTCTATCTGAGAGCGGACATAATTGAAACAGGCGGCGCCGTCCGGCGAAGGAGCCGTCTGTTTGAGGATTGGGACAGTGAGGTGGAAAAATTTCGCGTGAATCTCCACGGATCGAATGTGCCGGCGATTTCGGCGGCGTTTGAGGCAAAAATGTATGTGTCGGACTATCACGTGCCGTTTGACACCAGACATAAGCCTATGCTCATAAACCACAGTACGCTGGGCGCTCATCTGCCCATCTTTACCAGCAGGCGCGAAATGCTGAAAATGTTCAAGCCCGGCGTACACGTGGAGGCGCATCCCTTTCAGGTTGTACACGCCATGCTGCTGCGTTACGAGCGATACAATGGCGTCGTCGTCAACATCAAGGGTAATTATCTTACTGTAACCCGAGAGAGAGCGGGGGTCATCAGCAGTTGGATGAGCGGAATGAGCCTTGAGCGCTCGAAATACGGTTTGCGCCGGATTACGGCGCCGCAGGGCGTTCCGAGCGGACTGGCGGACGACCTTGAGAATGCGCTGACACAGTACCCAAGCGTACAAGCCGTCTTCTACCTTGCCGCGCAGACGGACGACACGGCGTGGGCGCCGCTCGCCGCCGTAGTATGCGCCGGGCGCGAGGACGCGGCGCTGTCCGCGATCATGGGCGCGATGCGCCGCAATCACGGCGGCGGCGGGAAATTCCTGATAGCGAAGGCCGACGCCGCGCTGCTGCGTATCGCAAACGCGCTGACGCGGCCGTTGTACGCGCGCGGCGGGGCGAGCGCCGCTTATTCGCGGACGGGGGGAGAGAGTCCGCGCGTGACGTCGCCGTATCCAATGGATGAGTATAGGAGGTAATTTTCAGTGCGAAGACAAAGTCCGGTGACAGAACGTATCGGCCGTATGCGCGAGCTTATACGCGACAGGGTGATACGAAACGACGCGGAGCGCGCCGTGATAATGACGGAGGCATACAAAAAATACGAACATGTCGTGCCTGTCATAAAAAAACCCCTGGCCATGTACGAATACTGCGCGAAAAAGAAAGTGCGTGTGGAGGATTTCGAGGTGATCGTCGGCAATCGCGGCGAGCACTTTCTCGGCAACACGTACCTCCCGGAGTGGCACGGGATATTCGCCGGTTATCTCGTCAGTCCGGACAATCCCGAGGCGTGGCGCCTCATGGACGACGGACTGTACCACAACCCCGAAACCGACACGGTGAGGCTGACGATATCGCCCGAGGATATCGAAAAGCTGACGGAGATACAGGACTATTGGCGTGAGCATACGCATACGCGCATCGCCGACGCGTGGCAGCCGGACGGCTACGACGAACTGTGCAGACTGAACGTGTGCAAGAGCGTACCCGGTTCTCCGCTCATTATGATGCAGTCGGGACATCTCTCTCCGGGGTACAAGAAGATAATAACTCTGGGTATCGGCGCCATAAGGAAGCAGGCCCAGGACTATATTGAGGAAAATAACGGCGACTTGATGGGGGATAAGGTGCGAAAGTATCTCTTCTACAAGTCCGCCGCCATCACGTGCGACGCCCTTACGCTGCTCATCAAACGGTACGGGGAGGAGTGCCTGAGAAAGGCGGAGGAGTGCGCGGATGAAAAGCGAAAAGCGGAACTTCAATGGATGGGCGGCGGTCTCATATGGATATCGGAAAACCCCGCCCGCACTTTCTGGGAAGCGCTCCAGCTCACGATCCTGTATCAGCTGTATCTGTTCTCCGAGACAAGCTTCCCGGGGCCGGCGTTTGGGCGTATCGATCAGTACGCGTGGCCGTTCCTGAAAGCCGATTTAGAAGCCGGGCGCGTCGACATGGACACGGCGCAGGAGTATCTCGACGCCTTCTTTCTCAAGGCGAACTGCTACTACATGGGCGGCACGGGCAAACTCGCCGAAACGACGGGCGTGGGCAATACATACCAGCATACGACCATAGGAGGCGTCGATCCGAAGACGGGCGAGGACGCGACGAACCCCGTGACGTACATGGTGCTGGATTCCATCAGTCGTCTGCATCTGCACGACCCGACGATATCCCTCCGCATAAACAAGAACACGCCGGACGAACTGTGGGATCTGGCGATTGAGACTTCAAAGATCTGCGGAGGGCTGCCGCTGTTCCAGAACGACGATGTCATAATACCCGGCCTTATGAGGGAGCTTGGCTTTGAGCTTGAGGACGCGCGCGATTACTGCATAATCGGCTGCCAGGAAATCGTCGGAAGCGGCAATGACTATCCGGCGTGCAACGGCGTGTCGCCGCCGTATGCCAGCATACACCATGGCGTAGTGTTCGATATGGCCATAAATAACGGAATAAATCCGTTCAACGGGCAGCAGTGCAAAATACAGCGCGGCTTCCTGTACGACATGACCGATTTTGAGCAGGTGAAAAGCGCGTACAGGGAAACGCTCGAATATATCACAAAGCTCCAGGTCAGCGTTGACAACTATGTCGAGTATATCATCGAATACAACGCGCCGGAGGCGGGGCTGTCTATCTCGCTCGACGGCTGCATGGAAAAAGGGATGGACTGCACGTGGGGCGGCGCGAAATATAACTCCTACGGCGGCACGGCGAGCGGACTTGCCACGATAGCCGATTCGCTCACGGCCGTCAAGTACATGGTGTTTGACAAGAAACTCGTATCGGCAAAAGAACTGCTGGACGCCGTTTTGGCAAACTGGGAGGGATATGAGCCGCTGCGGCAGCGAATAATAAACGAGGCGCCGCATTTCGGTAACGCCGAACCATATGCGGACGAGATGATGACGTGGGTTTGCGATACGTATTACGATATCTGCAAGCAGTGCCGCAGCGAACGGGCTGAGGTGTATAAGGCGGGACTGTACAGCGCCGCCGACCATATAGCCCAAGGGTACACCACATGGGCCACTCCGGACGGGCGGAAAACCGGAGAGCCGATAGCCGACGCCGCCTCGCCCGCGCAGGGCAGGGATCGCAGCGGCCCCACGGCCGTGTGCGTCTCCGCCACGTGTTATGATCACAGTAAATTTATGGACGGCATCTGCGTAAACCTGCGCATACACCCCTCGGCGCTGAACGGAGCGGATGGAAAAGAGAAACTGCGCAAGATGACGCAGGCGTATTTTGACGACGGCGGACTTGAGATACAGTACAACATCGTCGGCGCCGACACGATGCGCGCGGCGCAGGCCGACCCCGCGACATACCGCGATCTCGTCGTGCGCATAGCCGGTTATTCCGCGTACTTCACAGAACTTGGCATAGACGGTCAGAACGATCTCATCAGCCGGACGGAGAATTCGCTGTAATTTCGTTTGTATGTGAAAGATTTTAAGGTTGAAGCAAGTTAAAGGTTACGAAATAAAACGGAGGGCATGGTCATAAAAATGAGTGTTGGAAAATTTAACCCAAAAGAATTGGAGTTGATCGAAGTACCCGGGTTCGGAGGTATGCCGATGAAGGTGTTCAGCTATCCGCTGGGCAGACACGATCACGCCGTCGCGACATTTAAGCGCGAGCCTTGGTGGCAGATGATGCAGGCGGTGGACGCGCAGATATTCACCCCGTCCGTCATACCGGATAACGTGGCGCGCGCGCTGTGCTTTGAGGGCGGTGAACTGAGGACATTTGTCGACCACGAGATCAACCCCGATATGTTCGGCATCGAGTGGGAGTACATCGCTATGGCGGGCGGAAGCATGGTGCGTCCCGGCAAACCGTTTTTGGAGGATATCGAGGAGTGGTACGACAAGGTGGTGTGGCCGGATATCGACAAGTGGGACTGGGAAGGTTCCGCGGCGCGGAATAACGGGACGTTCCTGACGCCGGAGGGGTTCAACCAGATGTGGTTTCAGACGGGCTGGTATGAACGCCTCATCTCCATGCTCGACTTTGAGAACGCCGTCATCGCGATATTCGACGAGGACTCTCAGGAACACGTCCACAAATTTTTCGACAAGCTGACAGACCTGTATATACGCATATTTGACCGTGCGCTCACGACATTTCCCGAGATACACGCGTTCTTTATACACGACGACTGGGGCAGCCAGAAGGCGCCGTTTTTCTCTCCGGCCGTCGCGGAGGAGATGATAGTTCCGTATATGAAACGCGTGACCGACTTCCTGCACTCGAAGGGTAAATTCTGCGAGATGCACTCCTGCGGCAATAATTACAAGCAGGTCCCGAATTATATCAAGGCCGGATGGGACTTGTGGGCGCCGCAGCTTATGAACGACAGCTATCAAATATACGACGACTTCGGCGACAAGATACTCATAGCGACATTTCCGCAGAATATACCGGATGAAATTATGGCGCTTCCCACAAACGAGGAGCGCGGCGCCGCGTTCGCGGCGCTCCCGGAGGAAGAGCAGCGCCGAGTCGCTCGCGAGTACGCCGATCGCGTGTGCGTCAAGGGTAAGCCGAGCCTGTATAACTTCTACGCGGCGCATTTCCTCACGCCGGCGTTCCGGGAGGAACTGTATATCCGGTCACGTGAAAATTACAGCGGGATGGCGCGCGTGGCGACGAACTGACCGGCGCCGCGTAGCATCTTCCGCAGAGCCGCCTATATCACTGAACGATAACACAGGGCGCAAAATTCACATTGAATTTTGCGCCCTGTTGCTGTACAATGGTGTATACAGTGTAAAGGCGGGGAATAATTTCGTTTGTGATGGCTTCGCCATCACAAACGAGTCACGGGAGCTAGGATCTCGCCGCGCGCGGCTCGCAAAGAGCATTTTCCGGGGAATAAATCCCCGTAAAATGCGGAATATTACAATTTTTGCATCGTCGCACGAGACGCACTCCTGTGCAAAAATTCTTTTCGCCGTAGGCGAAAAGGACGGGAGAGCAAAAATCGCTGCAAACGAAAATATTCGCGGGGTGATAAGGTTGCAAACGCGCAGGATGCCTATAGGGATACAGACGTTTGAAAAAATCATAGCGGGCGGATACGCCTATGTGGATAAGACGGAGTGGGTGTATAAGCTGGCCAATGAAGGGGAGTGCTTTTTCCTGGGGCGTCCGAGGCGGTTCGGGAAGAG
>JAITKI010000003.1 GCA_031278515.1 Oscillospiraceae bacterium
ATGGGCGAGGTGCGCTACTCGTCGCTGCCGCTGCAGTTCCCGGAGCGCGCGGAGGAGCTGTTCGCGCGGGCGGAAGCGAACGCGAAAGAGCGCTACGGCGCGCTTGTGAAACAGCGGGACAGTCTCTCGCGGTAGGGTAAATTCGCCCGGCGATGTTTTTCAATCCGTCTGCCGCGCGGACGCGCCGCGAATACGCGGCGCGTCCGCGCGTGTGTGGCACCCTCGGCGCGAATCGAACGCGCGACCCTTCGCTTAGGAGGCGAATGCTCTATCCCCTGAGCTACGAGGGCAGATACGCGGTCGGCTCCGTTTCGCCCGCCCCGCCCCGTTATTGTACACGCCGTGGGGAGAATAGTCAACGAATAGGTGAAAAGAATAATTTCGTTTGTGATGGCGAAGCCATCACAAACGAAAATATTCAAGAAAATTTCCGCTTGCAAATGCGCGCGATATACTGTAGAATCAAAACGCGATTAATAAAGTAGGGTTATCAGGAGGGCAAGGTATGATTTCAGCCGGCGACTTTCGTAACGGCGTGACTTTTGAGTGGGACGGAAAAGTCATGCAAGTGGTCGAATTTCAGCATGTGAAGCCCGGTAAGGGCGCGGCGTTTGTGCGCACAAAGGTGAAAAACGTGATAACAGGCGCCGTGGTGGAGACCTCGTTCAACCCGTCGGACAAGTTTGAAAACGCGTTCGTCGAGCGGAGGGAGATGGAGTACAGCTACAACGACGGCGGTCTCTATTACTTTATGGATCGGGAGACGTATGAGCTCGAACCGATCGACGGCAGTCTGCTCGGGGACAGCTTCAAATTCGTCAAGGAGAATATGAGCTGCACGGTGTACTCGTACAAGGGTAAGGTGTACAACGTGGAGCCGCCTAATTTTGTGGAGCTGACGGTCACGCGGACGGATCCCGGCGTTCGGGGGGACACGGCGACAAATGTCACAAAGCCCGCCGTCGTCGAAACCGGCGCGGAGGTAAAGGTGCCGCTGTTTATCAGCGAGGGAGAGAGGATACGCGTAGATACGCGAACCGGCGAATATCTGGAGCGCGCGAAGGGCTGAGAGATCGGCGCGGACGGAAATATATTTGGGAAATAATGAATTTTGGAGGCTGTTATGAATTTATCTGAGAGATCGGCGTACCTGAAGGGACTCGCGGAGGGATTGGAGCTTGAGGCCGACGTAAAGCCGAACAAGCTGCTTTTGGCGGTCGTCGATACGCTGGGCGCTCTGACGGAGGAGATTGGACGCATAAACTCGGAGGCGGAGGCTCTGTCGTCGAAGATCAGCGCGACGGACGACAGGCTGGAGGAGTTTGAGGATCTGCTGCTGACCGTCGGCGAGTTCGACGACGACGATGACGACGACGACGATGATGATGATGAGTGGTGCGACTGTTACGACGACGAGGACGAGATCGAGGAACTCAAGATAGACTGCGCGAAGTGCGGCGAGGAGATTGTCATAAGCGAGGATCATTTATTTGCGGGCTCGGTGAAATGCCCCAAATGCGGCGAAAAGCTTGAAATTGATCTCAGTGACGCGGACGACGACGACGAGGGTTCCTCAGAGTTCTAGAACACTTATATTCAAAGCTATTTTGGCGCCCGTTTTCCGGCGGACGCTCGAATATTATTTCCACACGCCACACAGGGGGAGGATCGCGGGGAGCGGAGATGTCGGGACATTCAAAATGGCATAACATCCAGAGGACTAAGGGCGCGGCCGACGCGAAGAGGGCGCAGATCTTCACAAAGCTGGCGCGCGAACTCACGGTGGCGGTCAAGGAGGGCGGCGGCGGTGATCCCGCCGGCAATTCGAGACTGTCAGCCGTCATCGCAAAGGCAAAAGCGGCGAATATTCCGAGCGATAATATCAAGCGAACAATCGAAAAAGCGGTCGGCGGCGCCGGCGGGAACAATTACGAGGAAGTGACGTACGAGGGCTACGGCCCGGGCGGCGTCGCGGTGATTGTCGAGGCGATGACGGATAATCGCAACAGGACGGCCGCCGAGGTGCGCCACCATTTCGACAAGTACGGCGGCAACATGGGCGCGGCGGGCTGCGTGTCGTGGTCTTTCGACAGGAAAGGGGTCGTCGTGGTGGAAAACGAGGACGGCGAGCTGGACGAGGATGAACTGCTTGAGGCCGCGCTGGAATCCGGCGCCGACGACGTCGTCACACGGGACGGGTCTTTTGAGGTATACACGCCGGTCGGCGCTTTTGTCGCCGTTAACGACGCGCTCGCCAAGTCCGGTTACAGCTTTTTGTCCGCGCAGATAGAGATGACGCCGCAAAGTTATATCTCACTTACCGACGCGGACGACATAAAAAACATGGAGAAGCTGCTAGAGGCGCTGGAAGATAGCGACGACGTGCAGGATGTCTGGCATAACTACGAGTAAAAGGCCGCGCCGGACGCCGCGCGCGTGGTCTTTAAACGAAAGGCGCGGTCATAAAGTTGTATGATATAATAGTCGTGGGCGGCGGGCCGGCGGGACTGTCGGCGGCCATAACCGCCAGACAGCGCGGCAAGAGCGTCGCGGTGGTGACTAACGACGCGTCCGGGAGCGGGCTGTACAGGGCGGGGCAGGTGCGCAATTACCCCGGCCTTCCCGACATATCGGGCGCCGATCTGTTGGACAAGCTGCGTGAACACGCCGAGAGCATGGGCGCGAGCGTGATAAACGAGCGCGTACTCGCGATAGCGCCCGCGGACGGCGCCGTCGGCGTGAGCCGCGCGACGGACGTGAGCCGGGCGGCGGCCGTGATTTTGGCTATCGGCGCGGCGCAGTCGTCCGTATTCCCGGGCGAGGCGGAATTCCTCGGGCGCGGCGTGTCGTACTGCGCGACGTGCGACGGGATGTTTTTCAGAGGGAAACGCGTCTGCGTCGTCATGCGCGCGCCGGACGCCGAAAGCGAGGCGGAGTATCTGGAATCTATCGGGTGCGAGGTGGTCAGGCTCTCGCCGCGCGATATGACGATAAACGGTGCGCGGACGGTGGAGTCGGTCACTGCCGACGGCGAAACCGTGAGGTGCGCCGGCGTGTTTATTCTGCGCCGCACAATTGCGCCCGCGTCGCTCGCGGCCGGCGTCGAGCTGCGCGGCGGGCATATCGGGACGGACGAGGCGATGCGCGCGAGTTTGCCGGGAGTGTTCGCGGCGGGAGACTGCGCGGGGCCGCCGTACCAGATAGCCAAAGCGGCCGGGCAGGGTCAAATCGCCGCGCTGTCCGCGGCGGGCTACATCGACGGCGGCGGCGGGTTGTAGCGCGAAAAGCGCCGCGTGCGCGCGTGTCCCGCGGCGAAACGAAAGGAATGATCAAACACATGGCAATTTCACATCTCACGGCGGAGACATTTGACGGCGCCATCAGGTCGGGCGCGGTGATCGTGGATTTCTGGGCCGATTGGTGCCGCCCGTGCAAACTGCTGGCGCCGGTCATGGACGAGCTCGAGGCCGAGTACGGCGGCAAGGTAAGCTTTGCCAAGGTCGATGTGGACGCGTGCGGGGAGCTCGCCGCGCGCTACGAGGTCATGAGTATTCCGACTGTCATACTGTTCCGGAACGGCGCGGAGATAAAGCGTTTCATCGGGGCGCAGCCCAAAAGCGCGTACCGGGAGGCGCTGGCGTCCGCGTAGCTGTCCGGACGGCTCAAAAGACCCGGCGCGCCGGACGGGAGAGCGGGGGGTACAATATATGCGTAATCTTATCAGCATAGAGGACGTTTCGCCCGGGGGGTGGGACGCCCTGTATTCGCTGTGCTGCGAGATGATCGACCGCCCCGGAGACTATATAGACGCGTGCAGGGGAAAGGTACTGGCGACGCTTTTCTACGAGCCGAGCACGCGCACGAATTTTTCGTTTCAGTCCGCCATGCAGAGACTGGGGGGGAGCGCGTTTGGGTTTGCAGAGCCTAACGCAACGTCGGTCTCAAAGGGGGAGACGCTCGCCGACACCGTCCGCATCGCCGCCTCATACGCCGACGCCGTCGTGCTGCGCAGCCCGCTTGAGGGCGCGGCGCTCGCGGCGTCCCTGTACTGCGAGATACCGCTGATAAACGCCGGCGACGGCGGACACCATCACCCGACGCAGACGCTGACGGACATGACGACGATAGCGCGTCTGCGCGGCGGCATAGGCGGCATGACGATAGGCATATGCGGCGACCTGCGGTACGGGCGCACGGTACACTCGCTCATTCTCGCGCTGTCGAAATTCGCGGACATAACGTACTACCTCATATCGCCCCGGGAGCTGCGGACTCCCGGATATATACTCTCGCGTCTGCGCGCCGCCGGAGCGCGCTTTTTTGAGGTCTCCGAGCTGACACGGACGCTGCCGGAGCTCGACGTGCTGTACATGACGCGTATACAGCGCGAGCGGTTTGGCGATCCGGCGGAGTATGACAGATTGCGGGGTACGTATGTGCTGGACCGCCCGGCGCTCGGCGCGGCGCGCGGCGATATGCTTGTCATGCACCCGTTGCCGCGGCTCGACGAGATAGCGCCCGACGTGGACGGCGACCCGAGGGCGGTATATTTTGAGCAAGTGCGCTACGGCATGTACATAAGAATGGCGCTGCTGCTCACGCTCACCGGACTCGGGCGCAAACCGGTCCCGCCCCCGACCGCCGCGGGGCCGGACGGCGGTCACGTCTGCCCGAATCCCGACTGCGTCACGCGCGCGGAGCCGTACATCCCGCGTCTGCGGCGCGAGGACGCCCGCGCGCCCGGACGGGTGTACTGTGAATACTGCGACAGCGAGATCACGCGGACGGCGCCGCACGGATGTTGCCATACGGGAAGTACGGAGTTATAATATCGGTCATACACGACGCCGCGGCTGATCGCGGATGAAACGAAAGGAATGGTAATAAGCAATGGGATCTAAGTATACGCGCGTGTTCTCACCAATCGACATAAGGGGCATCGACTTCAAAAACCGCATAACACTGGCGCCGCCGTCGCCGAACCTCGCCAGCCCCGACGGGCTCGTCACCCACGAATTCGTGGACTGGATGCGCATGTTCGCGCGCGGAGGCGCGACGGTACTCTACGTAGGCAACTCGTCCATAGACATTACGGAGTGTAAGGACGAGGAGTGCCAGCTGGACCTCAACAACCCGCACAGCGTCCTGCCGCTGTCGTGGTACGCGGAGATGGCGGCGGCGTACAACTGCCACGCGTCTCTTGAGATCAACCACAACGGCAAGGATACCGCGTTCGAAACGGTGGGACACGCGCCCTATTCCGCCTCTGCCATAATCACAACGTCGGAGATATCGCGCGCGCGCCGTCTCGGGCGCGAACCGATTCGCTCCATCGAGATGTCGAAGGAGAAAGTTCGGGAGACTATCGGAAAATACGGAAGCGCCGCCGCGAAGATGAAAGAGGCCGGCATGGACATAGTCCTCGTACACGGCGGACACGGCAACCTGATAAGCCAGTTCACGTCGCCGATGTACAATTTCAGAACCGACGAGTACGGGGGCAGTACGGAAAAGCGCGCGCGGTTTGCCATAGAGGTGTGCGAGGACATACGCCGCAAGTGCGGTAAAGACTTCGTAATCGAGTTTCGCGTCTCGGCCGACGAGATAGCGCCGGAAGGTATGCACTTCGACGAGACGCTTGAGCTCATAGGGCTGCTGAAGGATCACATTGATATAATCCACGTCTCCGCCGGTATCCACTCCGACTTCGACATGAAGTATTACCGCAACTGGTGTCAGAATTACATGATGCCCCACATGTTCAACGTACACTACGCGGCGGAGGTGAAGAAGCGCTACCCGGAGCTTTTGGTCAACACGGTTGGCTCGATAACGAGCGTTATCGAGGCGGAGGAGATACTGTCAAACGGCTGGGCCGACTTTGTGGCGATGTGCCGTCCGCTGATGGCGGACCCCGATATGCCGAAGAAGTATTCCGCGAACCGTCCGGAGGACCACCGCCCGTGTTTGCGGTGCGATCAGTGCGCGCGGTTTATGCCCCCGCGCGTCATCAACTGCGCGGTAAACCCGATATCGGGCCTGACGAGCGAGTTGAAGGAGGGTACGGTACCCGAGGCGAAGGTCAAGAGAAAGGTGGGCATAGTCGGAGGCGGCCCGGCCGGCGTGTACGCGATGATGGCCGCGTGTGACCGCGGGCATGAGGTCATACTGTACGAGAAGGATTCGGAGCTCGGAGGCAACCTTATAGGCGCGGCGGCGCCGCCGGAGAAGGCGGATCTCAAAAAGTATCTGACATGGTTCAGGCGCGAGGCGGGCAAGTATAACGCCACCGTCAAGCTCAACACGGAGGCGACGCAAGAGATGCTCGAGAAAGAGAATTTCGACGCGCTCATAATCGCCGTCGGCGCGGAGCCTGTTATCCCGAGGATACCCGGTATCGACAAGAAGCACGTCTCGTGGACGACGGACGCCGAGCTGGGGAAGACGTTTGCCGGCGACGACATTATAATAATAGGCGCGGGTTCCATAGGCATCGAGGCCGCGTTCGATTTCGAGAGTCAGGGCAAAAAGGTCGCGCTGGTCGAGATGCTTGAGGAGGAACCGGCGAAGTGGAATCTGTTCCGCAGCGGGGGACAGGGCGGAAACGAGCTCGCCGGTATGCTGGCGGAGAGGAAGACGCCAATCTATTACGGGACGAGCGTCAAGGAGATACTCGACGATAAAGTCGTGTGCGAGGATGTGAAGACCGGCAAGACCTTTGAGCTGGCGGCCGATACGGTGTTGTACTCGATCGGGATGCGGCCGAGGCGAGACGTCGCGGCGCAACTGCGCCGCTGCGCTCCCGAGGGATGGGTGTACATCGTGGGAGACGCGAAGGAATCCGGCAAGATAACCCACGCGACAAACGGGGGATTCCAGGCGGCGCTGCACATATAAGCAGCGGCCGGCGCGAAATCTGAGGGCTGACGGGAGAATGGCGCGGCGGAGGGCCGTGCATTCTCCCGTCAGACGCTTTTTGGACGCGGGGCCGCGCGTCTCACGGACGCCGTTTGAGTCCGTTCATAAAGCCGTCGGGCGCGCAGGATTGTATGTCCCCGGCTATCACCTTGTCCTTGTAGACGATTATGTCCGCCACGACGTTTTCATCGGAGGACGGGTGGTTGTTCACCTTGTACGTATAGCGCGTCGCGTTCAGGCCGCCGTAGCGCGTGAGGTCGAAGCCCTGCGCCATCTGGAGCGCGTTGTATCGTATGTATACGTCGGAAAATTTTACCGGTATCTTCACCTGTCGCTCGTCCAGGACGTCCTCGTCCACGCTCCAGCCGAGCGACTCCAGGTATTCGACGCGCTGTTTGTTGCCGCGCACGATAGCCGACAGCGGCGGCGACGCCTTGCCGCTCCTGCCGAGCCCGCCCGCTATGATGATAACGGCGCAGAGTACGGCGGCGACTACCAGCACGGCGGCTACCGCCTTCTTTCGGTTGAACTTCGCTGTATACATGAACATGTCTGTAACCATCCCTTTCGCCGCCCGCGCGCCCGTCAAACGCGCGCTTGACGATGATAATATATCGGGCGGACACAGGCCCTCCCCGTATTTGAGCATATTCGGCCCGCCGCGCCTATATTACAGAATGGTTCCCGTCCGCCGGCCGCCGCGGAGGGCGGGACGCGGGGCAGGGGCGGCGTGTTCGTAATTATTTAACATTTGAATAATTTCGTTTGTGATGGCTTCGCCATCACAAACGAGTTACGGGAGCTTGGCTCTCGCCGTGCGCGGCTCGCAAAGAGCGTTTTCCGGGGAATAAATCCCCGGGAAACGCGAAATATAACAATTTTTGCATCGTCATATAGGGGCCCCCGCGAAGTCGAATGACTTCGTGGGGAGAGGACGAACGACGGAGCGAGCAAGTTCCCGGCTTTAGCCGGAAACTTGCTTAGCGCAGTCCGTGAGGACGAGACGTACTCCTGTGCAAAAATTCTTTTCGCCGTAGACGAAAAGGACGGGAGAGCGAAAACCGCTGCAAACGAAAACATTCTTCTTTGTGAAGAGCGAGGGAAAAAAGATTGGCGCGTGGGTAACGGTCGCCCATCGGCGCGGCAGCGCGGCGAAGAATTCCGTTGGCGGCACCCGGACACGACAAAAGCCGAATGTATCCGCGCCACAGGACTGAGCAAGCCGACCGTCTACAAGTGGTGGAACGCCGAAAAAACTGAAAATAATAGTTGGTTCGGGTATCAAAAGTCTCGCCCGCCGCTGACCGGCGCTTTATTCCGTCATATTTGCTACCCCACGCGGCAGACCGCGCGGGGACCCCGCCACAAAAAGCCTCGCGAATACACAAAGTATTCGCTGC
>JAITKI010000039.1 GCA_031278515.1 Oscillospiraceae bacterium
CATATGCGCTCCGTATACGGTCTGAACTTGTACATTTGCTGGCGCCTCCTTAAAATTTTGAAATGCAGTTAAAAAATGGCTACCTGGGCGAACTCCGCACTCACTAATACCCAAACGCCATTCTTAAAAGTGTAGGACATCACTACATCCATATGATTTGCATTCACCATTACATATAACTGAACTTGATTAAATCCTTTGTGTTTTTCAAACGTTCCAAAGTGAATAGTTGCGCTATTACTTTCAAGACTTTTTTCGTTAAGCCACTCCGAATAATCCGGAACTGAAAAAGTATGCTGCGGGTATGCGGCGTTAAGCTTTCTCGCAAGCTCTTCTATACCCGACTGGGACAAGTCCCTTTGCAGTCCGAGTCCATACAACCACGCAGAACTATATTCCGGTAAACGACTTTTGTCCGCAAGATACTCAAGCGCCGAGCCGTAGGCGTCTACAAACAGCGAAATCCGATTTTCTTCAATTTTTATAGCCCGGCGTGAAGTGTTTGATACGATGCCAAACACAATCAGCGCCGCGACCAAAACCGCAGCGACAGACAGGACATAGTAACGCTTTTTCATGGAATAATATTCCTCACTTTTTTACAGAACAAACGAAGCCACGTCGGTGAAATAGGCCCCTGCGGAATCCTTGAAAGAAATGATATACGTCGCAATCACTTCGGTATCTTTGAGCCGGAATTTCAAGTCATACTCATATGAAGAATACGCAGTACCGGCAATATTTAAGTAATTCGCAAGGTGTTCATTTGCTAGATTTATCTGATCGTCAGAAACTTCTGCCAGTCCGCAGTAGTCAGTGGTAAACCATCTGATCTCACCGTCACCGCAGACGCTTACGGTCAATGTGTCTTGCAGAAGATCTGATTTAGTGTTATGCATAAGCACTTTATTGTCTGTTTGCAAGATATCAGTCCTAGATTGCCGTGCCCATGAATAACAGAGACGTAAGAGTTAGGTAGATTGTTGAAAACTGTCGCGGCAAGCGGCAAATAATTGTAGGTATTGACATAGCCGAGGTTGGTTAAGTTGGATATGATGTTATTGACATGAGTCATGCCTAGTGGCTCTACGTCATCCGCAACAAGATTATATCTTGATCCCGAAGCCGCAGAAGCGCCATTCACTATCAGCGAGGAAAAAACGACAAAAAGTGCAATCGTTCTCGTTAATCTTTTTTTAAATTTACTCACCTTGAAACCTCCATATAAGTTGATTTTTTGGAGCAACACTCAACCAATGCCGCCCCCGCCTTCCTCCAACGCCCACTCTTTTTCGACATCCACCATGAGACCCCACATGGCACCGCTGCTGCCGTTGAAGTGTTTTGCCTTGCTGCCGACGAAGTAGTCGTCGTCCTCAATGCGCAGCGTCATGTTGGAGATGATGTGCAGCGACTCGAGCGGCTTGCGCAGCAGCGGGATTATGCCCTCATACTTCTCCTGCGCCTCTACTTTCAGGTATGTCCTCTCGGAGTCCGCTATTATCACCCTGTCCCTGATTCTCTCGCGCATATTCCATATGCGCTCCGTATACGGTCTGAACTTGTACATTTGCTGATGCCTCCTACTATTCAATATGAAAATCATTCCGATCGCAGTAATCCATGGCTAAATGTGAGATGATAGATCGAAACTGATTGCCCTCCGTATCTATTTCCTCCTGAGAAACTCCGCGGACAAACTCCAGTTCCAGAAACAGTCGATTGCTGTTTGACCATATGTAACCTGTCAACTCCTCAAGAATAGCATAGACGTGACCGCAGTCAGGTTGATCCAGAAAATAACCCTTGCTTTTTTCGTTCCTCACAATTTCAAACACAAGAAACGACATTTCCCCGGGAGACGTGCGCAAATGGTCATTAAGGATGCAATGGGACGCATTATATACGGCGGACGCCGCCAAGTGTGCGGGCAGTTCTTCCAATGAGATTTCAATCATGTCAATCTGTTTTCGGAATAGCATTATCAGATATGAACTGCTTCTCGGTCCAATTGGAATCAGGTCCTTGAACAACCACACTTGTTCATGGTAACTCATCATAATAAAGAAGTATCTTTCAGGCTACTAATTGATGTCGCCCATCACCCCGCCACCAGCGATGGATACCCAACTGCCTGAGTTCATGTTATATCCCTGTAAGCCTGTATAGCTTACTCGCGCTTGAGTCACATTCGTAGGTATAGCTACATATGCAAAAGTTGTTGTGGAACCTGATGTTGCCCCAGTAACATAATTCGTTTTTGCACCACAAGTCCCATATACTGTTGGAAAAAGCCAACCTCCGTCATCTACGGTGCACGAGTCTAATCTCCACGCATTATACAGGTCGGTACCACTCCAATATAGCTCAACGCTACATGATGTCGTGTTTCCAGACCGTATCACTGTAGATGTAACTACTACAACACCGCGTGTTACGTTTCCGTAAGCATCTTCAACGAAAAACTCAACCGTCTCTTCTGAAGTTCCAACTACTTCCCCCGACATGTCAACCGTTTCTTCGAAATTCGAAAAATCTGAGATTGAATATTCAGATGAAGTCTGATTATCTGTTAAGCTGCTTCCCTGTGCAAAGACTGAAACACTTAGCGACAGTGATATGATAATCACTAAAATAATATTAACAGTTTTCTTGTACATATTGTCCTCCCAGAATTAAATCAAAAAAACAAACGAAACTTAGGAGCTGTAAAAAATAACTTGACTAAAACGATTACAGGAAGCGGATGTGGAAGTATCAATTGCAACGGCTCGCAGACCGCACAGGCTTAGAAACAGAGGTGGCACACTTCCCGCCGGGTACTTCCAATTCATTACAACCCTGGAATTACAAAAATTTACCTCGACTCAATCGTTATGTTATTGTTTGACGGATCCTATACTTGGCATGCAACTTACATCCGGGCTTCGTTTCCCGAAACGAAGCCCTACATCGACTGTTCCGTACGCATGATGAAGTCGTCCTGCACGTCCGGCGTAAGCGTGACAAAATATGTTGAGAATCCGGCGATACGGACGATGAGGTCCTTATTCTCCAGCGGTTTTTTCTGCGCCTCGTACAACTGCTCGGTTCCCACGACGTTGAACTGCACCTGCATACCGCCGAGGCCAAAGTATGTGCTTATGAGATCGCGCAGCTTATCCGCGCCCGTGTCTCCGCGCACCGCCGTAGGAGAGAAGCGGATATTGAGCTGATCGCCGTTTGAGAGGTTGTAGTGCGGCAGCTTCGCCGCGCTCTTGAGGTACGCCGTGGGGCCGTTCTTGTCGAAGCCCTGACGCGGAGAGATGGCGTCCGCGATAGGCTCGCCCTTTTTTCGCCCGTCCGGCGTGGCGTCGAGCATCATGCCGAAAAAGATGTGCGCCGTCATTGTAAACGTGCCGCCGCAGTAGCGTCCGCGAGGGCCGTATTTTGAGCCTATGATGTCTGCAAACTGTCCGAGCGCCCAGGACGCGAGTCCGTCAACCTCCTCGTCGTCGTTGCCGTAGTGCGGCACGTCGTTGATTATCGTCTGGCGCAAGTCCTCATAGCCCTCCCAGTCGGCCTTGAGTGCGTCGTAGAGCGTCCGAAGCCCGACAGTTTTGTCGTCAAAGCACAGCTTCTTTATCGCCATGAGGCTGTCGCCCGTATTGGACGTGCCGCAGGCCGTAAGACCGGTGCGGTTGTACCTGGCGCCGCCCTCCGTCGCGTCCTTGCCGGATTCCATGCATCCCTCCATCATCGTCGACGCGACGATGCACGGGAAAAACGTCGAGTACGCGAGCTCATACATAGACGCGTACGATACGGTCCAGTTGAGGCAGTATTCCATTATCTTTGTGAAAGCGTCCTTGACCTCATCAAAACTCTTGTACTCGTAGAGCATGGGAACCTTTACGGAAAGCTTGCCCGTGCGCGGGCTTACGCCGCCGTTTATCAGGAGTTGGATCACCTCCATCATGTCCCACACGGAGTCGCTGCCGTCGTTGCCAGAGGCGGACCACTCGTTCCCCGTTCCGCCCGGTTCCACGCACCCCACTATACTGTAATCGGCGGCGTCCTCGTGCGTGAAGCCCCATTTCATCATAGACGGTATGATGATTTCATCGTTGACGAGTTGGGGCATCCCGCCGCAAATCTTGCTCGACTCAATGGCCAGCCGCCACACGTCGTCCGGAGTGTTCCTGTGTATGCGCAGCGCGACGGTCGGGTCCGGCACTTTCATTCTGCCGTAAGATTCCAGCATCATGCGCGTCGCGGCGTTGCAGTCGTCGGAACCGTCGGGATTAGAACCTCCCAATGTGATCACTATGCCGCCCGTCGCGGTCATGCCCGTGTATATCGCCATGTAGGCGTTCATCCCGCTCTCGTTGAGTTCTATGACCTTCTTGTTGTTGAGCATCATGCCGTGTACCACCATGATGTCGCACACTCGGAGCAGGAAGGCGTCGGTTAGCTCCTGCGCCTGTTCGCGCGTGAGCGCTCCGGACGCGAGTTCCCTGTCGAGCAGATGTCCCACGTACTCGTCCACGCGCCCCATCGACTGCCCGTGCTGCTGGCAGTCGGCCACAAGCAGCAGCTCGTACAAAATGATGACCTGAAGCCCCTCCCAGTACGTGCGCGCCGGATTTTCCATGATCCATTCCAGCGAGTCGGCCATCCTGAGCAGTTCCGCGCGCCGCGCCGGATCGGACGTTCCCTCGGCCTTCTCACGGCAGCTTGCCGCGTAGCGCTTGGCCAGAGCCGCAGCGGCGTCGCAGACGCGTACAACGCTGTGGTAGAACACGTGCTTTTTTGCCCAGTCGCCGAAAATCTTGCCGTTGTGTTCCTCTATCTTCGCCAGAGCCTGACGGCGCACCTCCCCGAATCCGACGTTGACGGCCTTGCGGAAATTCGCCACGTAGTGTCCCTGTATGCCCGCGCCTATCCGCACCCTGCCGTCGCGGTCGGCGAAGTAATTCATGCACGGACCCGTTCCGAACGCGGGGTAGAAGTCCTCCGTGATGACGCCCTCAAACATCTTGCCTATGCTGATATCTTTCCATACCTCGTAAGCGTCCGCTAATATCTCGCGCTGTTCGTCGGTCATTTTTATCGCGGCGTTTTCCGCCTGCCACGCCTGTTTGAACGTCGTCTCGTCGATAATGCCCAGAATCCAGTCCGGACTCCCCTCGACGTAGACGCCGAGCGAACGCTCATCCGGGCCGGGCGTACCGACGAATATGTCGTCGTCAAATACGTTGGCCGCCTTGTTTTCCGCCCAGTACTTGACGGCGCCCGACCGTTTGAGGAGCGGGAATTCGCTCGGATGCTCCCTGTAGTAGTCCGTGTAGAGTTTTGTGCGTTCCGTATTGATCTTGATGTTGTGTCCCTGAGTAAAAGCGTCGCGCTTCTCACGCATCCCGGCTATTCTCCCGGATACCGGCGAAAACTGAAACATGCCCTTCCCCTGCCTTTTATTAAATTTTGTCCCGCGCCGTCTGCCGCGAGTGGATTGCGGCGGATCGCGCGGCGCCGCGATTTTTGTCGTCGCCCGGCGCATATAAAATGCGCGCGCGCATCAGCTTACATTATTATACAGCCTTTCGGGCGGCTTTTCCATACTTTTTTCAAATTTCCCGCTTCCTCTAAGTTTGAGCAATCAAATGTCGGCGGCGGCGGCATTCCGCTTCTCCGTCTTAGTCTGCGCCCTCAGCATGGCGGCCGTCCGGCGCTTTTCGCGGTAGCGGTCGAGTATCAGCGCTATGATGAGAAGGGCGCCCTGCGCGATAACCTGGTAATATGACGGCAGATTGATCGAATCATTTCGTTTGTGATGGCTTCGCCATCACAAACGAGTCACGGGAGCTTGGATCTCGCCGCGCGCGGCTCGCAAAGAGCATTTTCCGGGGAATAAATCCCCGGAAAATGCGGAATATGCGTCACTCGTATCTGCCGATATCCCCGGCTATCGTAAACGCCGTTTTGACGGCTTCACCTATGTTTCTTACGCCGTTGCAGTCGCCTATCATATGGAAAGACGGCGCCAGCGCGGAGAGACTCATCGCCTCGTCGTACAGCGGCGACTGACCGGCGGCGTATACGACGGTATCGGCGTCAAATGACGTCTCGCAGCCGTCGCTTTCGCACACGAGTCTCCCCCGCTCCGCGCTGACGGCACGCGTTCCGAAATGGACGCGCAATCCGCGCAGCCGCAGCTCGCGCCCAAGGACGAGTCCGTGCGTGCGCATACCTTCCGCGTTTATGCCGCCGCCCAACTCCACTACGGCGACCTCGCGCCCGAGCGATGTCAGGTATATGGCGAGCTCGCACCCGGCGAGCCCCGCGCCGATAATGACGGTTTTGGCGCCCGTTCGCTCCGGATTGCGAAACGCCTCCTGCGCCGACAGCGCCCCGCACTCTTCCAATCCCTTTACAGGCGGACGGACGGGCGCGGAACCTATCGCCGCTATTATCACGTCAGGCCGCAGCGTCTCCGCCAGCGGCGGCGTGACGCGAGTACCCAAGCGCACATCGACTCCCAGCGCCCTTATTTTGCGCTCTTGCTGCTTTATATAGCGGTCTACGCGGCTCTTGAACGGGACGGCGCGCTCACAGCGTATCACGCCTCCGAGCTCGCCGCTCTTCTCGCACAAAACGACGTCGTGGCCGTTTTCAGCCGACGTGACGGCCGCCTGCATCCCGGCGATACCGCCCCCTGCGATAAGCACTCTCTTCTTTTTCGCCGGAGGCAAAGCCGCCATAACCTCCGCCTCTCGGCTCGTTTCCGGGTTTATGGCGCAGAACATGCCGCCCGACATCAGATTGGACCAGCAGCTCATGCAGCGCAGACACACGCGTATATCGTCCGCGCGTCCCGCGCGAGCCTTGTTGGGCAGGTCCGGATCGGCCAGCAGGCCGCGCGCTATCGCCACAAAATCCGCCTGCCCGGACGCTATTATCTCCTCCATCTGAGCGGGATTCGTCAGCGAACCCACTGTCGCCACTCGCGATTTTGCAACACTCTTTTTTATCCAGGCGGCATATTCGACAAGCGCGCCCTCCGCGCTGAACATTCCGGGCGATGTGGCAAGCCACCCGTCGTCGGACAGCGTCCCGTGCACCGCCACGGAGACGTGTATTATGTCGGCGTGTCCGTCGAGGAATTTCGCGTACTCCACGCCGCCATCAACGCCGTACCCGAGGTCGAATTCCGTGGCGCTTATGCGGAATTCCACCGGAAAATCAGCGCCGCACCTGCTGTGTATGGCGTCGCACACGGCGACGGCGAAACGGGCGCGGTTCGCGGCGGAACCGCCCCACTCGTCGTCGCGGCTGTTTGTAAACGGGCTGAAAAACTGCTGGGGAAGCCATCCGTGGCCGCCGTGAACCGTGACCATGCCAAAGCCGCGCATTTTCGCACTCTCGGCCGCTTTCGCGTATGCGTCGATGGTTTCGAGTATCTCGCGCTCTGTCATGGCGCCGGTGCGCCGCCCGTCCACATCGCCGGCGGATGGGCCGAGCCCGGCCGCCCCATAGCGTCCGGCGTGGTTGATTTCGGCCGACGGGATCGCGCCGTGGCGGGCGACTCTGTCGGCGATTTTCTGCAAACTCGCCGTCGAGCGGAAATCCGCCATATCCAGCATTGGTCCGCCGCGCCCGCCGCGTTCCAGATCCACCTGGCACTCGCCGACGCTCACCGCCGCCGCCCCGCCTTTTGCCTTGCGCTCATAGTAAAGAATCGCGTTCATCCCCAGCGTTTTGTCGGCCCGTATGTCGGTGTGTCCCGTCGGCGACGCGAGAATCCTGTTTCGGAACACCACGCCGCCGACTTTGATCGGGGAAAACAGGTTCGGATAAGCCAGCACTAAAACTCCCCTCCCGGCAGTTTGGTTGTTTCTTGCCTTGTTTTTCACACATGCGTGGCCCGGCGGCGCGTCACTCCCGGCGTACAGAACCAAGTCGCGCTCATCTAACTTTCCCGCTCTGCATTTTGTATGTACGGCAAATTTCCCAACCTACTCTGTTATTCCATATTTATCCTTTATTTTTTGCAGGTAATCTTTGTACGTATCTCGCGTGACCATCTCCGTCTCGACGTACCATATGCCGAACGCGTCGCCATACGTATCGCCCGGAATCGCACGCTCTCGCCACAGCGTCTCCTTCGTCGCGCGCCCGTCAATGAGCGCTATGAGTCCGAGCGCCGCCGGTACGCACGTCTCGTAATTTGAAATGCCCTCGCTGGCCACCCAGTTCCCATCGTATCCGGTATCCCACTCCGTGGTCAAAATATCAATGGCGGTGCTCGTAATCAGCACACGGTCTTCCATGTCAAGCGCTTCGCACAGACGCGCTATGCCCTGTCCGAAGAACTCGAAGCAGTTATTCACCCACCAGTATTTCACGTCGGGGTTTGTCGAGAATATCGGACCCGCCATATCATAGGCCGCGTCGGCGGAAATCATGCCCGCGCTCGACATGTCGAGCTCAAAATACAGATCGTTATCCGGGAACAGCTTTTTGAACGTCTCGACAGCCCCCTCGGAGCGGGCGCGGAGATCGGCGGACGGCGTCATGGACAGGGAGAGACAGGCGACATCCTTGATATCAACGTCGGGCCAGTAGTCCTTATAGTGTTCCGCAAACCACTCCGCCTGAATCTGTCCGCAGTGGTAGCTGTTTATCATGACGACAGGCGCTATCACCTTGTTGTTCTCGTCAACCATCGCGTTCACAAATGAGAGATACGGAAGTCCGATGTCGTTCAGCACCTCCACTACGCGCGAGCTGATATTGGGATCGGTGTCTACAAAGAACCCGTCCACCCCTGTGGACGCCATCACCTCGAGATTTTGAAGATATACCTCATTGTTAGAGTCTGACGCCGAGGTGACAAATTCGAAGTTAAACCTGTCCTCAACGGCGGAAAACGCCCGGACAAAATTGTCGTGCATTATGGTCATTGCGGGCATCGCGTAGCAAATTTTATATTTACGTCTCGCCTGGTGATCCACGTCGTCGGTTATATATCCGGCCAAACCCGAAACCGCGCCGGGATCTGAGGAGGACGGAGGAACTTCAGACGGAACTTGCGAAGACGCGGGAGGCGTCTCGCTTGCGGATGGTGATCCCGCGGGAGAACTCTGCTCTCCCCCAGTTCCGTTTGAGCACGCAAAAAGCGCAGACACCATCAACACGGACAACAGTATTGAAATAGCTTTCTTCATTCTTATGAACATTCCTTTCGTTTTATATTGCCGCAGATACAAAATTATCATGAACAACTATTAAAGTGTGACATGCTGCACGGCTGAATTTCTAAGAGAAATCAACGCCCGTTATGCCGTATTTGTCGAGAATGCTCTGCGAATACGCCTCGTAGTCCTCTTTTGAGACCACCTTCGACTCGACGTACCATATGCCGTACTCGCTTCCGAACGGATCGCCCGGAATCGCGCGCTCGCGCCACAGCGATTCCTGCGTCGCGCGCCCGTCGCACAGCGCGACAAGTCCGAGTGTGGCCGGCGCGCATGTCTCAAAGTTAGACAGGTGCTCCGCGGCGACCCAGCAACCATCGTACCCGGTTTCCCACTCGGTTTTGAGGATATCGAGCCCGCTCGTCGTTATTAGGACGCGATCCTCCATGTCATACGCCTCCGCCACGCGCGCCACGCCCTGCGCAAAGAACATGAGCGAGCAGTGGACGTACCAGTACTTCACCTGCGGATTTGTCGTCATAACCGGCGCCGTCATGTCGTAAGCGCCGTCAGCCATCATGTTAGGCGCGTTGACCATATCGACCTCAAAGAACTGCGTCACCTCGGGAAAGTGCTTTTTGAATGTTTCGACGTTGCCCAGCGAACGTCTGTAAGGATCCGGCGACGTGGTTATAGCGAGATCGAGATGCGCGATATCCGCCGGATCGACGTCCGGCCAATACTCCAGCCGGTGCTCAACAAACCAGTCGGCCTGGATTTTACTCGAGTTATAGCTGTCGATTGTAACGGACGGCGCCGGCTCGCCCGTCTGTTCACCTCCGGACGGGGCCACCGGCGCGGACGGGATGTCCGTGGACGCGCCGGACGATGATTCCGACGGAATTGAGCCGTCGCCACACGCGAAAACCGAAAAAATCAGGACAACGGTAATCAGCGACGCTACGAATTTTCTCATCTCACCAAACCCTCCCGATAATATCTTAGTAATCTGCTTACGCCGGCACTCCGTATTTTGCAAGTATTCCGTCGAGATAGTCTCTGTACGTCCGGGCTGTGACCATCTGCGTCTCCACATACCATATGCCATAGTTATCTCCGAAAGCGTCGCCCGGAACGGCGCGTTCCTTCCACAGTGTGTCAGGAGTCGCTCGTCCGTCGCAGAGCGCTATGAGTCCCACCAGCGCCGGCATACAGGTATCGTAATTTGATATGCCGAGACTGGCTGCCCAGCATCCTTCATATCCGTCCGCCCACTCCGTTTGAATGATATCAATACCAACGCTTGTGACTACTACCCTGTCCTCCATGTTGAGCGCCTCCGCCGCTCGCGCGACTCCCTGTCCGAACATCTCGGCGGAAGCGGTGACGTACCAGTACTTCACGTCGGGATTTGTGGTGAACATAGGAGTCACCATATCGTACGCCTCGTCCGCAGTAGGCATGTGGTTGACCATGTCGAGTTCAAAAAACAGGTCGTTGTCCGGGAAATACTCCCTGAATTTGTCGTAGACACCGTCCGTGCGGGCCTTGAAATCCGGGCTGTTTGTAAATGTCAGGTCGAGATACGCGATATCAGTGTCGGCGACATCGGGCCAGTAGCTTCTGTAGTTGGCATAGAACCAGTCGGCCTGTTTAACCCCGCAGTCGTAGCCGTTGAGCACTACCGCAGGCGCGGCCATATGTCCCTGCGCGTCAAGCATTATCTGCACGAAGCAGACGTACGGGACGCCCAGTTCCTCAAGCACCTCCTTGACGCGCACGCTTATGTTTTGATCCGAGTCCACGAAAAATCCGTCAACCCCGCGCGACGCCATTACCTCAAGATTCTGGAGGTAGACCTCGTTGTTCGAGTCAGAGGACGACGTGAGGAGCTTGAAATTCAGCTTATCCTCAAACGTCCGGAACGCCGTCATGAACATCTCATGCATAACGCTTATCGCAGGCATGGCGTAGCATAGTTCATACGTCTCGCGCGCCTGGTGGTCCACGTCGTCCTCCCAGTACCCCTGCGGAGCGGCCTCCCCCGCAGGCTGAGACGGCGGGACTATGTCTTCTCCGTCCATATCCGAGGGCGGCGCCTGCTGGGATTCCGGAGAGCTTACCGCCGGTGGCGCCGTGCTTACGCCATCCTTCTCATCCCCGGACGCGCACGAAATAAGAGCAGCCAGGAACACCAGTGACAGACAGAGCGCTATTACCTTTTTCATCAAAACTTCCTCCTCAATCATTGTTATGGATACACAAATCGATATATACAAATTTCACATTCGTGTTGACTTGAAGCGTGTTGGTTATGTATAATGCGTACACTATTGCGACGGATTCAAGATAGCAAAGTATTTTTCGCCCTCAACCGACGCGGATAAATAACTCAACAAGGGAAAGGCGTGGTCGCAACAATGTATAATATAACGTACCAGCAGATCGAGACGTTCCTGACGGTCTCAAAGCATCTCAGTCTCTCCAAAGCCGCCGAGGCGATGTATATCTCGCAGCCGTCGCTGTCGATGACGCTGCGGCGCCTTGAAAACAGCATCGGCGTGTCGCTGTTCAAACGCAGCAACAAGGGTATAACTCTGACAAGCGCCGGCGCGTATCTCCATACGGCTCTGAAATCACTCTACGACAACACAGAGCGCGCGATACAATTCGTCAGGGACAACATGTCTCCGTACTCAAAAACATTACATATCGCGACGCCGATAAACTATGACACATCGGACGAATTCAATTCCGTGAAGAAAGTCATTCGGGATTATGAGACCGCGCATCCGTCCACCGTAGTTATTGAGTCGCTTTTTGAACTCCGCGAACTCCGCCAAATTTTGGAACTCGGCGGTTCCGACCTCGCCGTCGCGCCCGATTTTCTGCTGACGGGCGTCGCCGATGTCACTTACAAGCAGATAGCTTATTTTGAGTTTTTCATCGCCATGTCCTCGTCCCACCCGCTCGCGCCGTACGCTTCGTCCGGTTGCATCACACCGGAAATGCTCAACGGCACTCTTTTCTACGTGATGCCCGCCGTTGAGGAAACCGCGGACCGACTTTCAATGACGGAGATGTGTTCCGCAACCGGATTTTCTCCCGGAAATCTGGCGCATCCCCCGAACTATCAAACGCTTTTGCACGCGGTACGCTCCGGAAAGGGTCTCAGCATTTGTCTCAAGTACAGCAGTGACGAAAATGACGTCATCTACTACCCTCTTAAGGAATTGGTAAATAATGGGGGGGGGGTAGTTATCGCATGGCGAAATAACAATCTGGAACCGGAAGCTAAAGCTCTTGTCGATATCTTCCCCGAGACGCGTCGATAGACCGAAAATCTCCCCTCCGGCGGCGCGCGCCCTCCTCTCCGGCGCATATCCCTGTCAGGCGGCGGACTTGCCGGCGGACGCCTTGAGCGACATAACTCTCCGTTTTTCCCTGTAGAAATCAATGACGAGCGCTATAATCAGCAGTCCGCCCGACGCCACAGTCTGCCAGTACGCATCCAGCTTGATTGTAGTGAGTCCGTTCTGAAATGTGTTCAAAAGCAGAAGGCCAATAAACACAACGCCCATTCCGCTGCTTCCACCGCCCAAAAACGACACGCCCCCGATTATCGCCGCCGTCATACCGTCCATTTCCGCTCCCACTACCGACGTGGGCGACGCGGAATGCATTCGGGCGGCCAACACGGCGCCGGCGATGCTGGCAATCGCCCCGCTGTTTACGAACATGATCGTAGACACTTTTTTGGGATTCACGCCGGCCAGGCGCGCGGCTTGTCTGTTGCCGCCGCACAACAGCATCCTGCGTCCAAAGCGCGTATTCGCGATCATTATCCCGTACGCGATCATCAGCGCCGCCATGATGACAAACGGCATGGGGAATATCCAGAGCGTAGAGGTCCCCACAGCCCAAAAACTCTTGTCAGCTATCGCTATGTTCTGGCTTCGCGTGATGATCAGCGCGAGCGCCTTGATTACGGACTGCATACCTATCGTGGCTATAAACGGCATGAAGCCCATGACATTGCACAGAAACGCGTTTATCAGCCCGAAGACCATCCCTATCAGTACGGTGATAAACAGCGCCACCGGCCAAGGCATCATCGTACGCAGCAGAAGCGCGCACATAACGCCCCCGAAGCAACCCTCCGCGCCCGCCGCCAGATCGATACTCCCGCTCATCAGCAGACATGCCATGCCGACCGTTATTGTACCCGACAGGCTGCACGCGTTCATTATGCCTTTGAGATTATCCAGACTAAGGAAATTGGAATTCATAATCTGGAAAAACGCCGCCAGAACGATTGTGACGATCGCGAGCATGGCGCCCTTTGATTTTGTGAAATTTTTGATCGCTTGCATCTTCGCGTCCTCCTCCTTAATCAAGCATGGCGAGCGCCAGTACGCTCTCCTCGGTGGCGTGTTCGCGCCCGACAGTGCCGGTTATATGGCCGTTGTGCATCACTATAATGGTGTCGGCCACATTGATCACCTCGGTGAGCTCGGATGAGATAAATATCACGCCGATACCCTGCTTCGCGAAATCGCAGACCATCTGATAAACTTCGGCTTTTGTCCCGACATCGATGCCTTTCGTCGGTTCGTCCAGAATGAGCACCTTGGTGTCGATGAGTTCCGATGTCCATCTGCCGAGAATAACCTTTTGCTGATTACCGCCGGAGAGTTCCATGACGGTCTTATCTACAGTCGGCGTCTTGATCGAATACCTGTTTACCGCGCTGATCGCGAGCTTGTTTTGCTTGTCAATGTCGAGAACTATCCCCTTTTTCATCTTGTGGAATACCGGCAGGCAGATGTTGTCGAGGATCGACCGGAACAGCACGAGTCCGTCTTCCTTCCTGTCCTCGGGGCAGAGAGCGATACCGCAATCGATGGCATCCTTCGGCGATTTGAATTCCGTAACGGTCCCGCCAAGCTTTATCTCGCCCGACAGCACGGGATCAGCTCCGAATATCGCGCGCATCACCTCCGTGCGCCCCGCACCCACGAGACCCGCAAAACCGACGACCTCGCCCGCCCTGAGTTTGAAGCTGACGTCGTGGACTGCGTCGGTAACGAGATTATTAACCTCCAGAACCACCTCGCCGTACTTGTCGTTTCTGCTGAGATTTTTGTACGTATCCCCGATATCGCGCCCGACCATCGCTGTTATGAGTTCCTGCTCGTTCGTCTCTTGCGTCACGAGCGTCTTTACATGTCGCCCGTCTTTCAGCACGACTATTTCATCCGTCACTTGAAATATCTCAGCCAGACGGTGGGATACGTATATGACGATTTTCCCGTCGTCGCGCAACTGGCGGATGAGACGGAACAGTATGTCCACCTCGGCGTCCGTGAGAGCGGCCGTAGGTTCGTCGAAGGCTATTATCTTTGAGTTACGGCGGTACGCTTTCATTATCTCTACCATCTGCTGGTACGCTACGGATAGCCGGCCTACAAGCTCTCCCGGCTGTATTGGCAGCCCGAACTTGTCGATTATATCCTGTGTTGTGCGGTGCATCTCTCTCTTATTGATAAAACCGAACTTATCGCACGGCAAATCCCCGGAGTATATGTTCTCGATTACACTCATTGACGACACGAGCTGCCGCTCTTGATATATGACGCTGACGCCGGATTTTATGGAGTCGAAGGGCGCGTTGAAAGTGCATTTTTCATTGTTGATCATGATATCCCCCTCGTCCGCCCGCAGGTCGCCGCTGAGGATTTTCAGCAGAGTACTCTTGCCCGCGCCGTTCTCGCCAAGCAAAGCCACGACGCGGCCGGCGCGCGCCGTAAAGCTGATGCCGTCCAGCGCCCTGACTCCTGGAAAAGATTTGCCAACATTGCAAAACTCCAATACTTCACTCACGACAATACCAACCCCTTAAAAGCCGGAAATTTATTTCCCGAAAATATGCTCTCCGCGAGCGCCGCCGCGCGAGATCCAAGTCCCTGTGTCTCGTTTACATACGCACAACGCTCGCAAACGAGACGATTCCTTAAAACGGGTTTGTCCTGCCTGTTTTCTTCATCGCCAGGTAATCAAAAGACAGGGCTATCAGGAGCAGCGCGCCCGACGCGAACGTCTGCCAGTACGGAGGAACGCCCATGACCGTGAGTCCGTTATTGAATCCGTTGAGCAGCAGCATTCCGACAAAAGCGCCACCCATGCCGCCGGAACCTCCTCCAAACGATACGCCGCCGAGGATGGCGCCCGTCATGCCGGCGAACTGGCTGTTCGCCACACTGCCGACAACGCCCGCTTTCAGGCGAAATGAGAGAAGTATCCCCCCGAATCCTCCGAGCAAGGCATTGTTGAGAAAGAGTATGTACGACGTCCTTGAGGGGTTGAGGCCGGACAGACGCGCCGCACGCGGATTTCCGCCTATCATGTAAATGTTCTTTCCGAAATTCGTCTTTGACAGAATGAAACCGTATATGCTGATGACCGCAAGGGACGCGATAATCGTATAGGGTACGGCGTCCGCGATCCTCGCCGTACCTATCTTGACCATGAGCGGTTCGGTAATCGGTATGGCGGTCACGCCGCACGTGACCATGGTAAGGCCCTGCACGACTGACGAGATCGCCATCGTCGCGATAAATGGCTGAAAATGGAACCCGTTTATCAAAAAAGCGTTGAAAAGACCTATAACTCCCGACATGGCCAGCGCGAGCAACACCGCGAGGACCCAAGGCAATCCAAGGTTCGTGAGGAAAATGGCGACCACCACTCCGCTCATGCTTCCGATCATGCTCGTAGATAGATCGATATACCCGCATATCATGAGAAACACCGCGCCCACCGTCAGAAATGACGTCACTACCATAGAATTGAGTATGTTACGTATGTTTATGAGCTTGATGAACGCGCCGCCCGACACGATGGTGAAAAACGCCCAGATAATTATCACGAGAATTATAAGGGTAAACGTCTTTGAGCGGATGAACTTCCGCAGACCACGTACGCTTTCCATAACTTCCCCCCGCCAGTCAATTTGTCGCCGGTCCCGGTTTTTCCGGCCTTTTCCACCGCACTCTTGTCACAATCGTCCGTCAAGATACGTAAAGGGTATAGCACTTCGGTTCTTTTGTACAATACTTTTGCCCTGATAGGTATAATCTCCGGATTATATAGGCGCGCTCCGCCCGGCGCGTAATAGCGCCCGGATTATCGGTATAATTAGAATAATTTCGTTTGTGATGGCTTCGCCATCACAAACGAAATTATTCTAATTGATTTACTATTGCCGCGCGGCGGCGGATGGGTATATAATATGGGCAGTCAACCGCCGGTTTTACATAATTATGTTATTGGGAGGCTTTGATATGAATTACGGCACACGCGCTTACAACGACCCGGACGCCCCGAAAATCACCATGAGATCAATGTTCGGAGGCGTCGAAATGACACTGCCAAAATTTGACTACCCGATCTCGCCGATCGAAAATCTGAAGCGATCAGCGCGCCACGACAAGCCGCTCTGGGTACCGAACACCATGCTGGAGACTCAATCCATAAGCCCAAACGACATGATACTGCCCACAGAGGCGACTCGCGGTCAGTGCGTGTGTATGGATTTCTCAAATCCGCACACGGCCGACTACACGTTTACCGATTGGTTCCTCACCGACTGGACGTACGTCCATTCAGCCGGAGGACCCATGCTCACGCCGGGCTTCAAGCTGTGCGACGACGTGACCGAGTGGGAAAAGTCGGTCACTTTCCCAAAGCTATCCGACTGGGACTGGGACACCTTCCACGGCAACTTTATGAAAAACGACTACGACCCCGGTCGCGCGCTCGCCTGCGACATAGGGCTGGGCTGCACGGAGCGCTTCGTATCCATCATGGGCGGCTACACGGACGCGATGGTCGCGTTCGCGACGGAACCCGAGGCGTGCAGGGCGTTCTTCGAGGCGTTTATCGACCACGAAATCGAGCAGTTTGACAAGATGATGGAATACTACCCCATCTCCATGCTCACGTATCACGACGATTGGGGCAGCGAGAAGGACACGTTTTTCTCCCCGCAGATGCTGGAGGATCTGCTCCTGGAACCGACGAAGCGCTTCATCGATCACGTGAAGGCGCGCGACGTCGTCTTTGAGTTCCACTCCTGCGGCAATATAACGCGTTTTCTGCCGTATTTTGCCGATCTGGGCGTTGAATTCCTGCAAATTCAGCGCAGGGCGGTGGATTTTATCAAGCTAAAAAAAGATTGGGGCGCAAAACTCGGCTACGGCGGGGGTATTGAGGGACTTGACTTCGGCGGGCCGGATCCGGCGAAAGACGAACTGTCGCCCTTGATCCGCAAGACAATAGATATTCACGCGCCGACAGGCGGATTCTACATGGGCGTGTTCCTGCGCGACCCCGAGCTCATCTGGACGGCGGCGAACGAGATCTACTCCTGCAGCCGCGAGTTCTATGAGCGGGAAAACGGGTAGAAAAAATTCGTCCGCAGTGGCGAAGCCGCCGCAAACGAATTTATCCGGAATAGAATGTTTTCGTTTGTGATGGCTTCGCCATCACAAACGAAATGATTTGAATAATTTTTCTCTTGATTTTTTTTTGAAATGTGATATCATACCTCTGCGGCGCGGATGCTTGTCCTCCGCTGACCGCGAGGGAGGCGTGAGATGAAGGGCAGACACGGCGGCATTTTGGTGACGATATCGGATGAGGACGGCAACAGCTTTGAACTGGAGCACATCGACACGGCTGAGATCGGCGACAACGTGTACATGGCGTTTTTGCCCACTCATTTGGACGAGGACGACGAGAACTACGGCATAGTCATCATGAAGTCCGCCGAGATCGACGGCGAGGAAATGCTGGTGGTTGTTGACGACGAGAAGGAAGAGGACGACGTGTACAATGAGTTCACGGAACGTCTTTACGGCGACTATACCGATAACCACGACCTTTTTGACGAAGAGCTTGATGACTTCGACGATTTCGACGGCCCCGACGCGGCGGCCGGAGAGTCCGGGCGCGCCGGCGGCGTCCCTGACGCGTAGAGCGCCGGCGGCGCGCGTGACCCTGCCCTATTCGTGACGGGCTTATTAAACCCACATTTATTATAAGGGACGTTGAGCTCTTTACGTGAATTGCAGGCCTCCCGGCAAGAGCCGGACGTTGGAAGCAGAGCAGCGTGGAGGAGACGACCCACCTGCGCGAAGGTGCAGGTTAAAATAGGTTCGCACGGTAACGGCGGGGTCACAAATAATTTTTTTGTTCACGGCTCGCGCGGCGGTTGACAAGTCGCGGCGTATGAGGCGGCGGTTTGACCCGTATCGCGAATAATCCGCCGGAAAACGGACGGTGAGCGCCTTTGAGCATGGATTTTTCAATTGATAGTGAAATGGTAGGTAAACGACAAATATGAGTGATTCCAAGGCAAGGAACGCCGCGGCGCCTGCGGGCGCGAACCGCAGAGAGCTGCGCGATTATTATGAGAGTAAGGACAGAAAGAAAACGCGCCTTATCGCGCTGCTTGTGACTGCGGCGCTGCTGGTCCTGTTCGCGGGCGCCCTGTTTATCAATTCGGGTCTCATGCGCAGGACTTTTACGGCAATGACGGTGGGAAGCACGGACTTTTCGGCGGTTGACTTTAATTATTTCTACCAGAGAGCGTTCACCGACTATCAGAACACCGTCTACCAAAACATGCCTGACATGGCGACGTCGTTGCTGCCCAACAGCAGCAAGCCGCACAAGAGTCAGATCTACAATGAGGAGACCGGCGAGACGTGGGCTGAGTTTATCGCCAAGATGGCCGTCAGCACAATGGAAGAACTCACCGTCATGTACGAGGACGCGGTGCGCAACGGATACACTCTCCCCGACGACGTCAAGCAGAAGATGGACGAGGAAATGGAGACTCTGCGCTCGACCGCCTCAATGTACGGCATGAGCTCGCTCAACAAATATCTGTCTTCCATGTTCGGAAGCGGAATGAACGAGAAAGCGTTCCGCCGCCTCGCCGAAATTACATACGTGAGCGACTCCTACAGCGAGTACAAGCGCGATGAGTTTTCGTACTCCGACGAGCAGCTCAACGAGTATTACGAGTCAAAGAAAGATACGCTCGACACGTTCACCTACAGATATTTCCTGTACAGGGCGGATATGCCGGAAGAGAGCGACTTTGAGGACGACGCCGCCTATGAGGAGGCGAGCCAGCAAGCCGTTGACGAGGCCGGCGCGCGGGCTGCGGAGATACTCTCCGGGATAAGCGACGAGCAGGGCTTTACGGACGCCGCCGCCGAGTACTCGCCCGAGGAATACGGCGAGGAGGACTCGACGAAGCGCGTCTATATGGGTGAATTGCTGGGTTCGATATACGGCCCGTGGCTGCGTGAGAGCACACGGAAATACGGCGACGTGACGACCGTTGAATCCAGTAACGGCCATTATCTCGTGTTTTTTATCGACCGCTCGGACAACGCTTACCCAACCGTCGATATGCGCCGGCTCCTTGTCGGCATAGAGACGGTAAATGAGGAAGATTACGCCGACGATGAGACCGGCGAGACATATAACGCCGCTGTGGAACTGGCCGTATCGGACGCGAAAACAAAAGCGGACACACTGTACGGCGAGTGGGGCGAGAGCAAGTTTACGGACGAAAAGCTCCTCGAACTCATACCGGAGAACTCGTCCGACACAGCAGAGAACGGCCTGTACGAGAACGTCTACAGACTTCAGCTTGACGCCGCCGTCAACGACTGGCTCTTTGAGCCGGACCGCGCGCCCGGCGATCACGAGCTCATCGAGAGCGATTCCGGATTCAATCTCGTGTACTACATCGATCAGGCGGAACTGTACCGCGACTATTTGGCCGACACGAGAAAGCGCGACGAGGACTTCAACGCGTGGAAAGAGAGTCTCGGAAAGCCGGAGGCGCAGCGCCGCTGGGCGTACCGCTTCGCCCTGGAAATGTATTAGCGCGGGGTTTTGCCCGCGCCTTACTTACGGGGAGAAATTCGGCGGCGCCATTTCTTGGTTTTACGCCGCGTGTCCGCGAGGTGCTAACATAAGACTTTGCCGCGGGGGATGTGGTTTTCGTCGCGGAGCAGCACGGACGAGCAGACGGCGCCCATGCCGAGACACAGTATGTTCCTGACGACGGGTGTCCACACGGTCTCGCCCGTCAGTTCAAACGCGGCCCCGGCGAGATTTGCCGAGTGCGCGAGCGTCACGCGCATCATTTCCGTCTGCTCTCCGCTGAGCCCCTCTCCCGCGCCCGGGCCGAAACGCGCCGACACCGGATTAAAGCTGCCCCGCGCGGCGTCCTCTTTCAGGTCGTCGCAGGCGTCCGTTATGTATATCCAGCGCCCCGTATGGTACAGCACCTGCTCCAGAGCGCGTTCGCGGCCTCCTGCGGCGCCCTCTGAGGCCGCGCTGAGGATGCGCGCGAACTTGTCGGCCGCCGCGTCGAGCGACACAGGCGCGCTGGACGACTCGACACAAGTCAGCTCCTCCAGAGCGGCGCGCGTCTCCGCGTCGAACCGGACATACCGGTTCGACGCTTTTTTGTACGCGCCTTTTAACAATATGAGCGCCGCGCGGGCCGCAAGCCGCTTGAAAAAGGTCTCGTCCCGCGCGGAGTCGCGCAGCTTCCAATACGCGAGTATGACGCTGTACCCGGCGCACCGCTCAAGCGCCGCGTTAACGCGGCAGCAGCGCTTCTTGACAAACGGGCTGACCAGACACCGTCTGAACTCATAATCCGGCTGTCCGCCGTCTTCCCACAGCAACATGGCCAGAAACACAAAATCAAAATTCAATATCAGCCGGGCGACGGCGCCGTAGCTCCCGCCGAGCGCATGACACAGTCCGCAGTAACACGCCCTGAAGGCTTCGAACTCCCGCACCTTCAATTCGCCTTTCACGGGCCTTATATATCCGAACACTCCGCTACGTCCCGTTCTGTTCCGGTTCCGTATCGGCACCCGCTTCCGACAGGAGTACCGACACCCTGTACTGCCCTATTGCTCCTATGTCCCCGAAATCGCCGTCCACGTACACATGGGCCGGAACCGTATACGTGCCGCCGGCGCTTCCCAACTCGGACAAGTCCGCTTCTACTCGTATATTCGATGATTGCAATCTCTCCAGGTCGTCCGGCTTCCCGCGTATCGTGACGTCGAGGTACTGCGTGACCGGAACGGCTTCACATCCGTCCGGCACGTTCACCGACTGGATATTGAGTACCGGCAGCTGGCGCGACTCGAGTCCTGTTATTTTCACCGTGACGGTGGCGTCCGTCAGCCCGGTAAGATTTTTCAGTTCGTTTGGTATTATGATCGGAAACGTTTCGGTGAGCGATGTTTCAAATCCAGTCAGATCGATTGTACCCAGCAGTATATAATTTATCTGCATGTCGGCGGCCTCGCCGGAGAGCGTTATCGCGGACGGATTCACGGTGCATATCGTGTTTCTGTCGTTTGCGCCCGCGCCCTCCGCCAGATTAACCGTCAGCGGCACCTCCCGCACCATCTTTATGGGTACCGTGGCGGTTACAAGCTGCTCGCTGAACGTAAGCCCTTCCGGGTCTATCACGGCGCCGTCCTTGTCGAGCAGCGTGAACGGAAGCTCCTCGACAAGCGTCTTTGTCAGGTTTTCGCGCATCACCGTGACGAGTATCGAGTCGATCTTCGACACGCTGTCCGGCGGACCGTAGACCGTTATCGCGCTCGGCTGAAATTCCATCGGTTCGGCCTGATAGCCCTCCGCCGCTATATTGCCCGAATACTTGCCCGACACAGGCTTCGTAGTCTCCATGCGGTTCTCCACATTCAGCGCGATGTAGTCGGCCGACTGCCCGTCGATGGCAAAATCTTTAGCGTTGACGCCGGCAGAGTACACAACGGTGTATTTCAGCATACTCCGGCCGACGCCCGTTATCTGGGACAGATCGACAGTTACTTTGACGTTGGCGTTATTGAGCTGTGAGACGGCGTTGCGCCTGCCGGTAAAGCTGAGCGTCACCGTCTCGTCGCTGACGGACGTTATCACAAGGTTCCTGTCGGGAACCAGTTCCGCGTTGAGAAACTCCACGGGTATGCCGCTGACGACGTTTGTCGCGTCGGTATTCACCTCATACTCGACGTATATCCACAGCGCGACGGACACAAGAAGTGAGAATACTATATAAAATGTTCTGCTTGAAAAGAATCCTCCGATTTTTTTGAGCATCACGCCTTCACCTTTTTCTTTCGCCGCTTCTGTCTGCCCTGCTCCGGTCGCATCAATTCCTCCACAAGCATTTTTTCAAGCGCCGGCGGCGGCAGGTCGCGCTTGAGCACCCCGTCCGTCGCCATCGATATGCAGCCCGTCTCCTCCGATACGACTACCGCCACGGCGTCGGAACGCTCGCTTATGCCCAGCGCGGCTCTGTGCCGCATACCCAGTTCCCGCCCGATACCCGTATTCCGGGACATCGGCAGCATACAGCCCGCGGCCTCAACGCGGCAGTTTCTCACTATTACCGCCCCGTCGTGCAGAGGCGTCTTCGGGAAAAAAATACTGCGCAGCAGCTCGGGCGTAAGCATGGAGTCGATGCGCGTACCCGTCACGGCATAGTCCGTGAGTCCTATGTCACGCTCAAACACGATAAGCGCGCCGGTGCGCGTCCCCGACATATCAGAACACGCCGCCACGGTCACCTCTATGCACGCGCCCACAAGCTCCGTCTTTACTCTGCGTTTCACCAGCCTGTTCAGATTGCTGCTGCCCACCTGTTCCAGAAATTTTCTCAGCTCAGGCTGAAAAAGTATGATGAGGATTATAATCCCCATCCTCATCGCCTGCTCTATCAGGTAGCTTATAACATTGAGTTTCAGAAAACTGGACAGGCCGGCGACGGCAAGCAACAGCATTATCCCGTTGATAACGCTCCCCGCGCTCGTCCTGCGCACCACCCGCAGTATGCGGTAAATCATGTACGCCACCACCGCGATATCAAGAATATCCCAGATGCTGACGAGCTTTACGTTATTCCAAACTAAGTGCAACAGTTCTCTCGCGGCTTCCATTTAATATGACATCCTATACAGAATATTTTCGCTGCGGCCGTTTCCGCCCTCTTGTCCCCGCGCGCCGGATAACGCCACTATTCAAAACTGAACATATTTGTGTCCGCCGTCGCGCCGCGCCGGGCGTAATCCCCGCCGTTGCCGCCTGAAAAATGGATTAACGGGCGCTCCATTTTGGGGATGATTATCGGGCTATGGCGAACGCCGCGCGGTATGTATACGAGACAGCTTTTTGTCACGGTCACCGGCTCGTCGCCGATATAGAACACAAGCTCGGCGCCCAGTTCCTCCGGCCTGTCCGGATCCGTGCCGATGAAACCTATAAATTCGTCGAAATCATGCTCATGCGGGGCGGGACCTGTGTCGTTTGACGTCATGAACCAAACCGTTTCCATGTAGGGCGCCCCGGGCAGCCGCACACTGTCAAGATACAAGAGCAATTGCAAAAAACCTTCCGGCGCGTCCGGGAGTTTTCCTGACGGCGGCCTGTAGCCCGTCACGACATTGGCGGAGTACGCGCCGGCGGGCGCCGACGCTTTGGCCGGCGTTCCGCCGTCAAAGACGTCGGAATTCAGGCTGCATGAATAGCAGAACACCGGTCTGTTCGCGCTTACCACCTCCGGGTCTCCTCGCGCGGCGCCGCCCGGCACGAATACCGCGCACGTCTCTGTGAGCGTCAGCACGTCGTTTTCTATCCTCAGCTTTATGACGGCGTCGAGGCTTGCGGGGTTTTTACAGTCGGAACCGGCAAACACCATGAGTTCGTCCGATTCTTGCCGGTAAAGTTCTCCGCCGCCGCCGCCGGACGGCGCCCTGTACCACCGCGCGTCCACACGCATACACCCGGGGTACACGCTCCCGTCCATTGTGACTATGGGCGTCACCGCTCCGCGCGTTTCACCGCCGTCGGCCGCCGCGAAATATTTTATACCTTTCACGTCTCATTCTCCCCCTTGTCAATGCGGAACCCGGCTAATTCCGCGTCCGCCGAATCCGCGCCGGAAATCCCGTCTACGGTGGCTTTGCGTGAAGCGCGTCGCCGCGTCGCGCGCGAGTTTACGAGAATTGTGATAAACAAAATCGCCAGCAGCAGTATCCCCTCAACCGTCTGCGATATATCGCTGTCTGATTTTCCGATGATCGCGAGTCCGTTGACAATCAGCGTGATAGATAGCGAACCGAGAACGACCTTGTATATTTTCGCGCCGGCGCCGCCCGTGACAAGTACGCCGCCGAGAAAGATCGCCATTGCGACCTGCATCTCCATAAATTGGCCCATCGTTTGATTAGTCGCGCCATACTTGGAGACGGTGAACACGCCGCCGACGCCCGCGAGCAATCCCGATATCCCGAACGCCAAAATCTTCATGAGCGTTACGGGGACGCCGACATTTCCCGCAGACCTCTCGTTCTCACCTATCGCCTTGCCGTATCTGCCGAGCTTTGTGAATTCAAAGAGGTACGCCATAACGAGGACGATAACGATAAAAACCGGCGCGCGCAGCGTATTTGAGCCGAGCGGCAAGAGCGAATCGGGCAGTTTCTGCGATCCGTTCCCTGTGGTCTTCATCAAACTCTCCTGTATGAAGTTGACGATCCCGCGCACACCTATCAGCATAGAAATTGTCAGCATAAAGGAGCTGACCTTGCCTTTACTCACCACCACCCCGTTGAACACGCCGACTATCGCGCCGACGAGCATCGCCGTCGGGATAAAAGCCCACGCGCCCGCGATATTCGCCGCATACGTCGCCGCGACGCCGGAGAGCGCTAGATTTACGCCGACTGACAAGTCAATGCTGCCCTGAGCGACGACAAAGAGCATTCCGCAGCCGAGCAGGATCGTCACCATGGATTGGTCCACAAGCAGCATCAGATTGTACGACGAGAACATTTTCCCGCGGCTCGCAACGGCAAAAAACAGAAAAATCACGACAAACGCGATAAACGGGACGGCGTCCCCCAACTTAACGCGCTGCTGCCTCCTCATCACACCATCACCTTGATCAGCGAATGTTCCGTAAATTCGTCTCCGCGCGGGATAATGGCTTTCAGGACTCCGTCCTTCATGACGCACAATCTGTCCGACATACCCAAAACCTCCGTCAATTCATCTGAAATCAGGATAGTCGCTATCCCCTCGGCCTTGGCGTCTTTCATCAGCGAATATATATACGCCTTTACCCCGACATCCACGCCGCGTGTCGGGCAGTCCAGAATCAAGAGCTTGATATCCTTCGCGAGCCAGCGTCCGAGATTTACTTTTTGCTTGTTTCCGCCGGAGAGATCCGTCATCGTCTGAAAAATGTCGCGGCACTTGACGCTCATCTTCTCCGTCATTTTCCGCGCGAGCGCGCGCAAGCGGCGCGGCGAAATGAAAAACGCCTTACCTGTGAGTTCCGTCACGGACGGGAGCGCGAAATTCTCCCAGATCGACGCGCCCATCATCAGCGCGTCGTTGTCCCTGTCTTTCGGGACGTACGCCATGTTTGAGCGCAGCGCGCATGTCGGGGATTTCAATTCCCTGCCCTCGAGCAGCACACGGCCCGACGTCAGCTTTTCGAGTCCGTACAAGGCCCGTCCGACTGTGTGGATACCGCTGTCCGAGATGCCGCAGAAGCCGAGTATCTCGCCGGCGTGTACGTCGAACGATACATCCCTCACCTCCCCCTCGACGGTCAGACCGCGCGCCGATAGCACCGTCCTTGTCTCATCGAAGCTCGGCTCGGAGTCGGAGCGGTAGTATTCGCCGCTTATCTCACGCCCCACCATCAGTCGCTTGACCTCGTCCGCCGTCGTATTGACGGAATCCAGCACCCCGGCGACAGCGCCGTCGCGCAGCACCGTTATGCGGTCGGTTATCTCGATAAGTTCCTCGACGTCGTGCGTAATCACTACGGCGCTTCTGCCCATCGCCTTGAACTTTTTCAGCAGTTCATACAACTTATTCCTGTTGTTATACGAGAGCGACTGCGTAATCTCGTCCAGTATCAGTATCTCCGGATCGACGGCCATCGCGCGGACAAGCTCAATCATCTTGCGCGTTTCTATCATCATTCCGTCCGCGAGAGCGTGGAGATCTACCTTTGGCAGTTCCCACTTCTCAAACTGTTCTTCGGCCGCGCGGTTCAGAGCTTTCAAACTCACAATCCCAAATTTTGAAAATTCTTTTGTGCGCCCCAAAAACACGTTCACACCGGCCGGCAGCGACGCCACGACGCCGAGCTCTTGCATGACCATAGAAACGCGCTTTGCGTTCGCCTCCAGCGGACTGCGCGGGACGTAAGGCGCCCCGTTCAGCGCCATCGTTCCGCTGTCGGAGCCATACAGCCCGGCTATCTGCGATATGAGCGTGGATTTTCCGGAGCCGTTCTCTCCGATGAGACCGTGTATCTCCCCGCGCTCCAGTGTAAAATCTATGTTCCTGTTCGCCGCGGTCGGCCCGAATGATTTGTTCAGACCTCGTATCTCGAGGATAATATCGCCCCTCATTTCACAACCTCCCTGCCGCCGCGCCGGCCCATGACCCCGAATATAATCAGGAAGGCGCCGAGACACGCCTCCTGAAGCGTACCGGACGGCACGTGCAGGATCGTCAGCAGATTGAAAATCGAGTAGATGATGAGCGAACACACGGGAATCGCGATAATGATATTGACTCTCTTTTTCATTATCTGCGCGAGCAGCACGATAGCGAGCGGCTGGAATATCATGCTCATGCTCGTGAGTCCCGTTTTGACCGTCATAAGCCCGGAGTAGCTGATCTGCACGACGGCGGCAAAACCGATGAACAGTCCTGATATCAATCCCACCCACAGCAGCGTGCGATTGACGTTCACACCCATCGCGCGGGATACCTCCGTGTTCCCACCGATAGCGCGGATGTTGAGTCCCACCGTCGTCCGGTTGTAGACAATATACGCGGCGGCGAAACCCGCCGCCAGCAAAACGGCGCTCCACGGGAGCTGGCCCAGCACGCGGTAATCGCGATTCAGCGCCGTTGTGACGAGACTTTTCGTCGCGTTGCTCGTCTTGAGATAGAAGCCGGTGGCCTCATAAATCATGGCGAGGGAAATACTCGCGATCCACGACGGTATTTTCGTGTACGCGAATATGTTGAAGTTGATAAAAATCAGCAGCGTTCCGACGACGACTCCTGCGATAATCACGCCCGGATACCCGTACAGATTTCCGAATACAGTCGACGCAAACGCCGCGAGCACGACGACGCCGCCGACCGACATATCCGTATATCCGCACGCGAAGAGGAACGACAGTCCCCACGCGGTAAACGCGGGATATACAATATGCGATACGACGACGGTGAAGTTTTCCCGCGCCAAAAATTTCCCGCCCGACACCACGTTGAAAATCACGAGCGCCGCCGCGAGCGCCGCGGCAAACGCGACCGCGGTCGTCAAATTTTTTTTATTATTTCCCATTGCCCGCCTCCCGGTAGCTCAGGGCATGAACGGTTCCGGCGCGGGGACGCGCGCCCCCGCGCCGGCCGCAGCCTTGCGCTTTGCGGCGATTCGACTATTGCATACCGTTGATTTCCAGCATATAGTCGAGGTCGCTCAAGTTGTCGATCAGATCGATATAAGTCTGATACGTGACGTCCGGATTGTGGCGCCACAGCAGCGTCTTGAGCGCAGATTCCGGAATCGGCTTTACGGAGTTGTCATCGGAGTAGAACACGGACAGATACTGTTCGGCGTTCGACGCGTCCACCTTTACCGGCTTCGCCGAGAAACGCGGCGCTTTGCCGTCCGGCGTCTTTATGGGATGTCCGTCGAGGAAATTGAACATCATCGCCGTCGCTATGTACGCGCCGAGGGAAATGCCGTCGTTCCCGCCCACTATCCTGCCGTCGAGCATGTACTGCGCGGAAGTGGCGTCAACGCAGCTCATATACATCTTGATTTTGTCCGCGCGGCCTAGGTTGTCAATCGCCAGAAGCGAACCCTCAACGTAGTCGCCCACCATCGCGTACAGGCAGTCCGCGTCGGGGTTCGCCGCGAGCATGTCCTCCGCTTTTTGCGGGGCCTCCGAGTTGTCCGTGCAGCGCGCCACGCTGAGTACCGTGCCGCCGCCCGCCTCAAACGCTTCCGTAAAGCCGTTGGCGCGCTGATCCTGGCTGTTGTCGCCGATATTGCCGCCTATGATGACGGCCTTCGTGCAGCCGTCCGCAAGGGCGTACTGCGCGACGAGCTGTCCGTCGAGTACCATGTCGGAGTCGCACGCGCCGACCCAATACTCGTTCGGCTCGTCGGCGAGCGCCTGAATATCGGGATCGTCGCCTATCGTTATGTACGTCGCGAGGGGAATTTTATTCGCGGCGGCTTCCTTGGCTATCTGCAACAGCACAGGTCCCGCGGAGAGCTGGATGAGGAGCCCGTCCACGCCCTGCGAGATAAAGTTCTGTGCGTTTTTGAGTTCCTTGTCCGCTGTAAAGTCGTCGGACGCGACGGTACATGCGGAGCCGAGCGTGGTGACGCACCACTCGACCGCGTCGCCGAAGCTGTCAAGAATCGGGACGCCGGCGCCCCACTTCTGAACGCCGAGGTTGTATGCCGCGCCGGCGGCGCCGGTAACCTCATCTCCGCTTGAGTCCGGCGCGTCCCCTGAGTCGGCGAACTCCCCTGCGGACTCCCCTGCCGTCTCCCCCGTAGTCGCCGCAGACTCGCCGCTCCCGCTCTCCGCCGCCTTCTCGCAGCCGAACAGCACGGCCGCGAGCGATAATGCGAGAACGAGCGCTATGATCCTCCTGAGTTTTTCCATCCTTCATTTTCCTCCCTGTGTTTTTATCTCGGCGGAGACCGATCGCTCGGTTCCCCCCTACAAGGAGGCATTATAGCATTCGGCGCCGCCGCCGTCAATATTTCGGCGACCAGAATAATTTCGTTTGTGATGGCGAAGCCATCGCAAACGAAATGGTTGGCCACGCGTGACGCGGTCACACGCGACATGAAAAAAGGAGTGTCCCCGCAGCGCTGTGAAATGCTGTAAGAACACTCTACTTGAATAATTTCGTTTGTAGCGGTTTTCGCTCTCCCGTCCTTTTCGGCGTAGGCGAAAAGAATTTTTGCACAGGAGTGCGTCTCGTGCGACGGAGCAAAAATTGTAATATTCCGCATTTTTCGGGGATTTATTCCTCGGAAAATGCTCTTTGCGAGCCGCGCACGGCGAG
>JAITKI010000121.1 GCA_031278515.1 Oscillospiraceae bacterium
TGGCGGACAAGGTCATCGACCTCTACAAGCCCGACATACTGACGTTCATGGACGACACGGCCGCCTGGGGCAGCCCGTTCATATCCGCCGCCATGTATGAGGAATTCATACTGCCGCACCACAAGAAATGGGCCAAGCGCGGCAAGGAGCGCGGCTTGATAATGACAATGCACAACTGCGGGAAGTGCGAGAGCGTCATGGATATGCTCGTGGACATGGGGATAAACGCGTGGGATCCAGCGCAGACGTGCAACGACCTTGAGGCCGTGCAGAAGAAATACGGGAACAGCTTGATTATAACAGGCGGCTGGGACGGACGCGGCAGACTGATGGCCGACGACGTGACGGATGAGGAAATACGCCAGTCTGTGCGCGACACGATGGACAGGTACGCCGTGGGCGGCGGTTTCTGCTGGTGCGGCGGCTACCTCTCGTCCGTCGGCGATACTGAGATGATGCGCCGGAACATGGTGCTCATGGGCGAGGTGGAAAGCTACGGACACAGTTTTTATAAGCGCTAGCGGTCTCCAAACGCAATGCCGCCGGGTGAACATGAGGCCATAAACATTGTGCCGGGGCAGCGTGTGTGAGTACATTGATTACGGCAAGGGGCGGGGTAATTGTTGGATATGAAAATTTTGATTTTAGGCGGGTTTCTCGGTTCGGGGAAGACGACGGCGCTCATGCAGCTCGCGCGATACATGGTGGATATCTCCGATCCCGGGCGCGAGAACAAGGTCGTCATCCTCGAAAACGAGATAGGCGAGGTCGGCATTGACGACGTGTACCTCCGGGGCGGCGGCTTCACGGTTAACAACCTGTTTTCCGGGTGCGCCTGCTGCACGGTGTCGGGCGAGCTCATCGCCGCCGTCTCGCGCATAAGGTCGGAACTCGGGCCGGAGTGGATCATAGTTGAGACTACCGGTGTGGCGTATCCGACGAACATGCGCGAAAATCTGCGCGCCGCGCTGGGCCTGGAATCGCGCATATGTATCCTTGTAGACGCGTCGCGCTGGCGCAGGCTTCTGACGCCGATGCGCGAACTCCTGCGGGGACAGCTCGTCGGCGCGGACACCGTGCTTCTCAACAAGATTGACAAGGTTGATGAAGACACGCTGGGCAGTGTCGAGCGCGATATTCTGGAATTCGAGCCGGATTCGGCCATATTCAGAATATCGGCGCTCGCGCCCGTCCCGGAAGATATCTGGCGCGCCGCGGCGGGGATCTCAGTTGTTGCGGGTTCGCCGTAACAAGCCATCCGCGGCAAATGAGGACGGCGGAGCGAAAATACCGGGCGCACTAACATTTGGAGGAACTTCATATGCATGAGCACGAGCACGGGCATGAGCATCACCACCACGGGCATGAACACGACCACCACGGGCATGAGCACGACCACCACGGGCATGAACACGACCACCACGGGCATGAGCATCACCACCACGGGCATGAACACGACCACCACGGGCATGAACACGACCACCACGCGCATGAACACCATCATCACCACCATGATCATGAGCACGGGGGCGAGGCGGCGGCCGGAGAGATACGCGTCGAGCGCCTGCTGCACGACGACGCGATTGTGGTTTCCGGCGACATGACCATCACGGCGGCCGAATACGAACCGGCGCGCGCCGAGCTCGACAGGCAGCTCTCCGCCGTCGCGGACGCCGTCACGGACGCCGGCGGCATAATCGGTCACATCAAGGCGTCGGCGTCCGTGACATCCGTCGAGATGTTCTCCGTGACGGGCGAAGACGGCGTCGCCGCGAAAAAATCTCCCGAGCTCATGATTGCCATACATCTGGCGGCCATCGTGTTCGCCGTCGATCAAGAGTTCGCGGAGCAAGCCGTACGCGCGGCGCTGGAGCGCGTAAAAGAAATATTGTGAATCGGAGTTATCCCCCCTTATATGAGAATAATTGACACGCACGCGCACATTTTTCCATCCAAAGTAGAAAAGGTCGCCACGGAGGCGATTCGCGCGTTTTATGACATTGAAGATATGAGACACGCGGGATCCATTGCGGATCTGCTGGCGTCCGGCGAGCGCGCGGGAGTTACGGACTATCTCGTCTTTTCCACGGCGACGACGCCCGTTCAGGTACCTAAAATCAACGATTTTATAATCTCGACATGCGCCCAATATGAACAATTTCTCGGGGCCGGCACACTTCACAAGGACTTTACCGGCTTTGAGGCCGAGATCGACAAGCTTTGGCTAAACGGCATACACGGAGTAAAATTCCATCCCGACTTCCAGAAATTCAACATAGACGACGAGACGCTCATGCCGGTGTTCGCGGAACTGCAGCGGCGCGGCATGTTTGTAGTGACGCACAGCGGCGACTACAGATATACCTACTCGCATCCGGCGCGCGTCGCGCGCGTGGCGAAGCTGTTCCCGGATATGCGCGTGATAGCGGCGCATTTCGGGGGCTGGTCGCAGTGGGATATAGCGCGCCGCGAACTCGTGCTGCCAAACGTGTACGTGGATACGAGCAGCACGTACGGCTTCGGCGGCATTGAGCCTGTCGTAGAGGGAATAAAGACGTTCGACAGCGGACACATCTTTTTCGGGTGCGATTTCCCCATGTGGGATCACGGGGAGGAACTGGATATGCTGCGCTCCCTGCGACTTCCCGACAGTTTGCTGGAGGACATCCTGTACAACAATTTCGCGAGATTTTACAAAGACCGGGGCTGACATTCGGACGCCGCGCCGCGAGATGTTCCGCGGCGGCTGAACGGGGCGGGTCGCATCGGAGATTTGCCGGTCATGGACATGAAACTCACGAGGCACAAAATCATATACGGCTTGCTGCGGCGCCCGGTGGCGCTGTTCCTGCGGCTGAGGTTTAATTACTCGCACGCGAGCGCGCCGGAACTGCGTCCGCCGTATCTCGTGCTGGCTAACCACACCACCGACTACGACCCGCTGATGGTAGCCTGCGGTATGCGTGGCCACATGTATTTCGTCGCGAGCGAGCATGTGTACAGGGCGGGGTTCCTCTCGCGGCTGCTGGGCTGGGCAATCGCGCCGATCGCCAGGGTCAAGGGCGCCTCCGACGCGTCGTCGGCTATGAAGATACTCAAGGCGCTCAGGCGCGGCGCGTGCGTCTGCGTTTTCGCGGAGGGCGAACGGTCGTGGAACGGCTTGACAGGCTCGCTCCATCCGTCCACCGCGCGTCTCGCGCGGGCGGCGGGCGTCCCTGTCGTCACGTACAAACTGTCGGGCGGCTATCTGACGAGTCCCAGGTGGGCAAGCTCGCCGCGAAGGGGCGCCGTACGCGGCGAAACCGCGTCTGTATATCTGCCGGAGGATGTCCGCGCCATGACGGACGCGGAACTCTCCGACGCGATAGAGCGCGACATATACGTCGACGCGTTCGCCGATCAGCGCGCGCGTCCGGTCAGGTACAGAGGCGGCGCGTCGGCGGAGAAGCTGGAGACGGCCATATACGCGTGTCCGGAGTGCGGAGGCGTCGGGACGCTGACGAGCGAGGGCGAAACGTTCAGCTGTGTGTGCGGGTTTTCCGTGAGGTTCGGCGCGTTCGGCTTTTTCGAGGGGGAACGCGTCCCCTTTGACACCGTGGCCGAGTGGGATTTATGGCAGGAGCGCAGGTTGCGTGAATTCGCGCCGGCGCAAGCGGAAGAGATATATTCCGACGCGGACGCGCGTCTTTACCGCATAGGCGCGGGACACAGCGCGACCGAAGTGGCGCGCGGCGCGCTCCGCATCGGAGCGGACGGGCTGCGGATAGGCGGCTTTACGGCGCCTGTTGAACGCGTGAGCGGCATGGCCATGCACGGACGCGGGACGATAGTGTTCTCCGCCGGCGGGAGCGACTACGAGATAAAATGCGCCCGCGGCGTGAATATGAGAAAATACCTCACGATGTTTGAAATACTGCGCTCGCGAGACGCCGCGCGCCGCGCCGGCGTGTGACGACAGGAGAAAAGATTGGACGCTCCGCCTCGCGAAGCTTTGGCGGCGCGGAACCCTCCCCTTCCGGGCGGAGAGCGGTCCCCCGGCGCGAAAACTCTTTTCGCCGGAGGCGAAAAACACTGCAAGTGTGAAGGTGGCGTCAATATGGATTATTCAAGCGCGAATACGGAGCTATGGAACATCATTATACAGCTCGGCATCGTCGCCATAGTCATCATGCTGTCAAACCTGCTTCGCAGACGTGTGCGCTTCATGCGCGACAGCCTCATGCCGACTGCCGTTATCGGCGGCTTTATCCTGCTGATACTGCGCTCGCTCAACATACTCAAGATAGACGTCGCGTTTATGGAGACGCTCGTGTACCACGGCATAGCGCTCGGCTTTATCGCGATGTCGCTGAGAAGCCGGTCGCTGGGAGACTCGGACGGGCGCGGCGCGGGCGCCAAGTCGGGCGCCGTAATCGTCGCCTCGTATCTCGTACAGGCGATATTCGGTCTCGCCATATCCATAGGTCTCGCCTACACATTTATGCCCGATATGTTCAAGGCGGCGGGCATACTGCTCCCGATGGGCTTCGGACAGGGGCCGGGACAGGCAAATAACGTCGGCGCCACATACGAGACGGCGGGTTTTACCGGCGGACACAGTTTCGCGCTCTCCATAGCCGCGTCGGGCTTCATATGCGCGTGCGCGGTCGGCGTGCTGATGCTAAACATACTTGCGGCGCGCGGGAAAATAAGGCGCGTGCGCGCCGGAGAGATGTCGGGTTCGCTCGCCATCGACGCGTTTCAGGACAAGGGGGAGATACCCGTCTCGGAGTCCGTGGACAGGTTCTCAATACAGTTCGCGCTCGTACTCATCGTATATCTCGCCACATTTCTCGCCACACTTGGCGTAACGCGTCTCATAAGCAAACTGGCGGGCGGCGGTGCCGCCACGATAAACACGCTGCTATGGGGTTTTAATTTCATAATCGGGTCGATACTCGGCTTTTTGGCAAAGTTCATCCTCCTGAAGCTGCGAAATTCACGCGTGATCACACGGCAGTATCAGAATAACTACCTGCTCAACCGCATATCCGGTCTCTTTTT
>JAITKI010000107.1 GCA_031278515.1 Oscillospiraceae bacterium
TTTCATCCCGCTTCTCAACCGGAATTCGCTCGAAATACTCACGGACTGCAAGGCGGAGAAGTTCCTGGAAAACGCGGAGGCGCCCGCGTCGTTCCAGTTCATGCGGACGGGATATTTCGTCGTGGACGGCAAGCTCTCGCGCCCCGGCGCTCCCGTGTTCAACCGCTCCGTCGCGCTGAAAGACGGGTACAAGCCGTAAAACGGTTCGGGCGCGCTACTGCCGCGAGGCCGCGAGCTCCCCGTTATCGACGTATTTGTCCTGCTCCGCGAAAATCGTATCAAATCCGGTGTAAAACACCATCCCCGGTCTGCCGCCGGGCTGACGCTTGACGTTGCGAACGGGACAGCAGTCAACGGCGACTCGCGGCAGCCCGCGCGCGCCGGAGTACCACGCCGCCAGCGCCGCGGCCTGCCTGAGCGTGACATCGTCGGGCCGCGCTCCGTCGGTTTTAACTATCACATGCGAACCCGGCGTCTTTTGGGCGTGCATCCAGATGTCAAAGCGCGCGGCGGCGCGGTGCGTCAGCTCGTCGTTTTGCGTGTTGTTTCTGCCGACCAATATCCTGACGCCCGACGCCGAGGTGAACGACATCGGCGCTGATCGCGCGCGCTTTGCCGCGCGTGCGCCTTTTTTCGCTTTGAGATAACCGGAATTCGCCAGTTCTTCACGTATCTCCGACAGATCCGACTCGCCCCCGGCCTTTGATATCTCCTCAAGGACGCTTTGCAGGTACTCTATCTCCCGCTCTCCCGCCAGTATCTGTCCCGCCATGTGATCCTCGGCGTTTTTTCGTCTCGTGTACTCCTTGTAGTACCTCGCGGCGTTCTGCTGCGGCGTCTTGAGCGGATCGAGCTCTATCTCGCACTCCGCCCCGTCCTCCGCGTAGAGATTCGGCGCGCGCAGCAGCGTATCGCCGCGCCTGACGTTTCGGATATTCGCCATTATTATATCGCCGCGTTCACGGTATTGCTCGCGCTCACGCGCGCGCGACAGTTCCACGCGTCTGACCTCTGTCTTCCTCACCGCCCTGTCGAGCGACGTCTTGACAGTCTTAGTCATGTCCGCCGCGCGTCGTCTCACGCGCTCGCGCGCCGCCCTCACGGTGTAGAATTCATCGAGAAGCGCGGAGAACGAGGCGGCCTCGCGCCCCGTGAGCGCGTCCTCGTACTGCGTTATGCGCGCGTATGAAAAATCGAACGGCTCGCCCGCCGCGTCCGACAACAGAAAAGGCGTGAATCGCCCCCGCCTTATGTCCTCCATCGCGGACTCAAACGCGTCGGCGAGGCGCAGACCGCCGTCAAGCGCGACTGCCTGTGAGACGCGTATGCCGACGTCTCCGTACGCCCTGTATTGCAGTTCGCGGCAGATGAGCGGCGACAGCCCGAAAAAGGCGTCAAGCAGCCATTTGTCCACCCCGCCGTCCCCCGGCGCGCCGGAGAGCATTCCGGGCAGCGCGCGCCCGTCAACGCCGAGCGGGTCCAGTTTGTTCTGAGCCGGCGGCGGGCGGTATCGCAGCCCCGGAAGCAACTGCCGCCTCTCTGACAGATCGCCGCCCACTCGTCTCATACAGTCTATTATCACGCCGTCGCCGTCCGTCAGTATGACGTTCGCGGCCCGGCCCATAAGCTCGAGTACGAGGCGCCTGTCGTCCGTATCGCCCGTTATACCCGGCGCTTTCAGCGATATGTCGAGCATCCGTTCACGCGGCGGCTGGACTATGCGTTCGATCGTCGCGTTTGTGAGGTGCTTGCGCAGTAACATGCAGAACATGGGCGGGGAAGGCGGATTTTCAAAACGCGCCTGCGTCAGATGGCAGCGCGCGTCGCCCGATCCCGCCGATATGAGCAGGCGCTCCGCGCCTCCGCGCCCCCTGAGCGCAAACAAGAGCAGATCGCCCTCCGGCTGCTGTATTTTATCTATCTTCATGCCCGTCACTCTCCGCGCCGTCTCACCGGCGACGGCGCTCAGGCAGACGGCGTCAAGCGGCATACGTCAATCCCCCCGAAAAAATGCGGCGCCGGACACGCGGTAAGTCCGCCTGAGCGGGCTTACCGCGTGTCCGGCGCGGCCTACGTCAATTTTCAGCGGTTTGCGAATATCGGCGCGAAGACGAGCGCGATGATTGTCATCAGCTTGATGAGTATGTTTATCGACGGACCGGAGGTGTCCTTGAACGGATCGCCCACAGTATCTCCGTTTACCGCCGCGGAGTGCGCGTCCGAGCCCTTGCCGCCGTGGTTGCCCTCTTCTATGTACTTCTTGGCGTTATCCCACGCGCCGCCGGCGTTCGACATCATAATGGCCAGCAGGAAGCCGGATACGAGAGTCCCCGCCAGCAGTCCCGCGAGCGCCTTTGGCCCGAGAAACGGCAGCGTACCCACAATAATCGGAGCGACGATCGCGATGAGGCTGGGGACTATCATCTCTTTCAGCGCCGCCTTTGCGCTTATATCGACGCACTTTGAATAGTCCGGCTTCGCCTTGCCCTCCATCAGGCCCGTTATCTCGCGGAACTGGCGGCGCACCTCGGCGATCATCGACTGCGCGGCCCTCCCCACCGCCTGCATTGTCATTGATGAGAACAGGAACGGCAGCATTCCGCCGATAAACAGACCTGCCACGACTTGCGGGTCGAGGATGCTGGTGTCGTTCCAACTCAGCCCGACCGCCTTCACGTAAGCGGAAAAGAGCGCGAGCGCGGTGAGCGCGGCCGATCCGACGGCGAACCCTTTGCCTATGGCGGCCGTCGTGTTGCCTACGGAGTCCAGCTTGTCCGTTATCTCACGCACTTTCTTGTCGAGTCCCGCCATCTCCGCGATGCCGCCCGCGTTGTCCGAAATCGGCCCGTAGGCGTCCACGGCCACGACCATGCCTGTCGTGCAGAGCATTCCCACGGCCGCCATAGCGACGCCGTACAACCCCGCGAGGCCGTTCGCTATCAGTATCGCAGTGATTATGAGCAGGATTGGCAGGGCTGTGGAGCCCATGCCGGTGGCTATGCCCGATATGATGTTGGTCGCGGCGCCCGTCTCGCACGATTTGGCTATGGCCTTGACAGGCCCGTAATCGGCGGAGGTGTAGTACTCCGTCACTTTGCCTATGACAAAGCCGACAATAAGGCCCGATACACACGCGAAAAACACGCCCGTATTCGTGAATTCCTTGCCCTCGTCCGTGAATCTGTTCGGGATTATGAGCAGCGACACCGCTAAAATTCCGGCAATCGCCAGAACGGTCGATACGGCCTCGCCGATATTGAGCGCCTTCGCGGGGTTTTTGCCCTCTCCTGTCCGGACAAACAGGCTGCCTATAACGGACGCCACCGTACCTATGCCGGCGACGAGAATAGGGGCGATAAGAAGCCTCGTCCAATTTTCACCGCCGGTCTCATTTGTGACTATGACCGCGGCGAGCGCTATTGCCGATATGATGGAGCCGACAAACGACTCAAACAGGTCGCTGCCCATGCCGGCGACGTCGCCGACGTTGTCGCCGACGTTGTCGGCTATGACGGCGGGATTGCGCGGGTCGTCCTCGGGTATGCCGGCCTCGACTTTGCCGACGAGGTCGGCCCCCACGTCCGCCGCCTTGGTGTATATGCCGCCCCCGACGCGCCCGAACAGGGCCACAGACGACGCTCCGAGCGCGTATCCGTTGATAATGGACGCTTTTGTCTCATGCGGCAGATCCTTCAGCGCGACGTTCACAAGCAATATGACCGCCGACAGCCCCACGAGACCCAGTCCGACGACGCACATGCCCATGACGCTGCCCCCGGAAAACGCGACGGTGAGCGCTTTGACGGCGCCGCTCTCCCGGGCGGCGTTGGCCGTGCGCACATTGGCTTTCGTCGCGACACGCATCCCGAAATTACCCGCGAGTACGGAACACAGCGCGCCGACGATGAAACTGACCGCCGTCGCCGGCTGCAAACTGCGTTCCCCCTTTGTGACGACGCCCACGATAAAAATAACGACAGCCAGCGCCGCCGCAAAAATAACGAGTACCCCGTACTGCCTCCGGAGAAACGCCATCGCTCCCGTGTGGATTGCGTCCGCAATCTCCCGCATCCTGTCGTCGCCGGGTTCCATTCCGCCTATCTTGCGCGCGAGGTGCGCGGCAAACAACAGCGCGAGGACACCGGCCGCACAGGCTGCGGCATACAAAAAAACGTCCATAAAAAAATTCAGACCCCCATAAAAAATAAAAATACACAGCGCAGGATATATTAACAATTTGTTAAGAAAAAAGCAAGCCGCCCCGCGCGAGAATATTTTCGTTTGTGATGGCTTCGCCATCACAAACGAGTCACGGGAGCTCGGATCTCGCCGCGCGCGGCTCGCAAAGAGCATTTTCCGGGGAAGCTCCGGGACAAACTCAAAACCGGGCGCCGGTTCTCACTGCGTCCGCAGGATTTCCCCGGCGGACATAAACGAGACGCCGCGCCTGGAGAGTACGGACGCGGCCGTCTCGTCGTCCGTCGTGCGCAGGATTACGTGCGCGCGACTTTTCCCGTGCGCCACGAACGCGTATACGTACTCAACCCCAATCTCCGCCTCGGACAGCGCCTCAAGCACGCCGGCGAGACTGCCGGGCGTATCGTCCACAGCCAGAGGGAGCACGCTGTTGAGAATTACCACGTACCCCGCGTCGCGCAGTATATCGCGCGCCCTGTCCGGTTCGCTTACAATGAGCCGGAGTATGCCGAAATCTGCGGTGTCCGCAATGGACATGGCGCGCAGGTCTATTCCCGCTCCGCCCAGCGTCTTTAACACCTGTACGAGCTTGCCGGACTTGTTCTCGACGAAAACGGACAATTGTTCGATAGTCAACTTGACTCACAGCCTTCCTGTTAAATAAGTTTGCTGTTCCTTTGCGGCGGCGCGGCGACCGCAAGCGGGATTAAATTTTGCGTTTGTCGATCACGCGCACCGCCTTGCCCTCGCTCCGCGCTATGCTCTTGGGTTCAACGAGCGTCACCTTCGCGTATAACCCCAGCATCGATTTGAGCTTGTCGCGCAATTCCCGCTCGCGCGTCTCCAGCTTGCGCACGGTGTCCGAGAACATCTCTGGAGTCAGCTCGACGCGGACGTCCAGTGTGTCGGAGAAGTTCACTCTGTCAACTATCAGTTGGTAATTTGCCTGGAAGCCGCAATTTATGAGAACCGTCTCTATCTGCGACGGGAATACGTTCACCCCTCTGATTATGAGCATATCGTCCGTGCGGCCCATCAGTCGCGACATCTTTACGAGCGTCCTGCCGCACGAGCATGTCCCGCGCGTGAGTACGCATATGTCACGCGTCCTGTACCGCATCAGCGGAAACGCCTTCTTTGTGATGCTTGTGAATACAATCTCTCCCTTTTCGCCGTACGGCAGGACTTCTCCCGTCACGGGATCGATTATTTCGGCCATGAAGTGGTCTTCGTTCACGTGCAGTCCCGTCTGCTCACAGCACTCGAAGGAAACGCCGGGGCCGGATATCTCCGTCAGTCCGTATATGTCGTGCGCTTTCAGGCCCAGCTTCGCCTCGATGCCGCGCCGCATCTCCTCGCTCCACGCCTCCGCGCCGAATATGCCCGCCTTGAGTTTCAGCTTGTCACGCGCGCCCATCTCCTCGACAGTCTCGCCTATGTACGCGGCGTATGACGGCGTACAGCAGATTATCGTGGTTCCGAGATCGCACATAAACTGTATCTGCCGCTCCGTGTTTCCGGACGACATCGGCAGCGTCAGACTCCCGACCTTGTGCGAGCCGCCGTCGAGTCCCGGCCCTCCCGTGAAGAGCCCGTAACCGTAGCAGACCTGCACCACGTCGTCCCGCGCGCCGCCGACAGCGACGATCGCGCGCGCGCAGCACTCGCTCCACAGCTCTATATCCTCCCGCGTGTAGAACGCGACGACGCGGCGTCCCGTCGTCCCGCTCGTTGACTGTATGCGCACGGCGTCGCGCAGCGGCACGGCGAGCAGTCCGTAGGGATACGCGTCACGCAGGTCGTCTTTAGTCAGAAACGGCAGTTTGCGCAGATCCTCCGTGGACTTGATGTCGCCGGGCGCGACGCCCTTTTCGTCCATAAGCTTCCTGTAATACGCCACGTTTTTGTAGACGTGCGCGACCTGTTCTTTAAGCCTCCTGTCCTGTAAGCTTTTCATCTCGTCATACGACATGCGCTCGATATCCGGCTGGTAATAAAGTTGCAAAGCTGATCACGCCTCTCTCATTTATGTTTTCGGCCAATATCCCCCGCAGCGGCTCTAAACGAGCCGCGCCGCCGCCTCCAGTATCGCTTGGGCGTGGCGCGGGTATGTGCCGCAAATACAGATATTTCCCGCCAGCGCCTCGCGGCACTCCTGCTCCGTGGGGTTTGGGTTTTTATCGAGCAGCGCTTTTGCAGACACGAGAAAGCCTGTCGTGCAATATCCGCACTGCATGGCGTCCCAGCGGCAGTACGCGTCGATCAGCGGTCTCCATTTGGGATTTGCCGCGATGCCCTCTATTGTCTCAATATCCCTGCCCTCGCACTCCACGGCAAGCATCTGACACGACAGCACAGCCCTCCCGTCCATTATGACGGTACACGAACCGCACACGCCCTTGTCGCACATGTGCTTTGCGCCGGTGAGTCCCAACCTGAACTGGAGCGTGCGTTTGAGCGTCCAGTGCGGCTCTATCAGCACCTCGCAGTTGCGCCCGTTCAGCGTTAGCACTGCCACAACGGGCGCAGCCGCGCCCTCATGCGCTGTCGCGTAGTGGCTTTTCAAGTCGGCATACCCCGTGAACGTACCGCCGCAGATGGGGCAGCGGTATTCGGTCAGCGAGACCGGTATACCGTCTATGAGAGCCGCGGCGCGATCGCTCGCCGTCTCGGCGGTAAACGTCACGCTCCGCGCCGTATCAACATTACTAGGCATTATATTACCCCCAATGCTTTTAATACTTTGTCCGGCGTCGCCGGCGGATCTACCCATACGCCTATCGCGTTATATATGGCAATTATCGCCAAGTGCGTGTTGGCCAGAGAGTGGCTTATGCCGTTGGAACCGTACGCGGCGTTGCCGGCGCGCGTCTCAAGGAATTCCCGGTCAACGCGCGGCACATCCAGCATCCCCGGCTTCTTATAGTCTATCATGTTGTTGTTGAGCTTGACGCCCGTCTTCTCGTCGTATACAAAATCTTCCAGCAACTGGCACCCTTGGCTGAAATACATGACCTGATCTATCTGGCTCTCGAGCGAGATCGGACGCATGACCTTGCCCGGGTCCGCCACGACGCCGAACCGCAGTATCTCCACCTCGCCCGTCTCCGTATCGACGGCCACCTCGCAGTATGCGGTGTTCATCGTGTCGAGCTGCTTGCCCATCTGTCCGGTTACCCATAAGGCGAGCGGCGGCCGGCCGGAGTACGTGGCGAAGATGTTCTTGGGCGTCGCGTGGCGGAAGGGCGCGCCCTGGCTGTGATCTGATTTGAGCACCACGCGCCCCTCTACGATGTCCAGATCGTCCGGAGTGAGCCCGGCGAACGGACCGGGCGGAGGCGGAGGCGGGCCGAAGCCGTGTCCGAATCCCGGCATCGGCGGGTCGTTCGCGTATTCAATGGCGGCTTCCAGTATTTGCCTCTTCAGGATATTGGCGCACTCCTTCATGGCCCACGCGGAAGCCGTGGTACCGTCGGAACCGCCTCCGACGGGCGTAAACGTCTCGCGGTAATCAAAATCTATCTGAATGTCGTCGTAGTTCAGCCCGAGTTCCTCCGCGACTACCATCGCGTTGCACTCGACGGCGAACACGCCGAAGAGCGGCCCCTGCGTCGGCATATGCACAACGCCGTTTCGCAGTTCCAGCTTGCAGTTATAGCTTGAAAACGAGTGGCGCGGACACATCTGATAGCGGAAGCTCACGCCGTGCATACGCCCGTCCGGCAGCTTTTTTGTCCCCGCGGGATGCCAGTTCCAGTCCATGAGCTTTTTACCGGCCTCGACGCACGCCTCGAAGCTCGGCACGGGATTTATATCGTCCTGCGACGTCGGGCCGTGCAGGTTGAGACGCGCGATGTCGATGGGGTCGCGTCCGAGCTTTTCGGCTATGAGGTGTATCGCCATCGTTATGGAATCCCAGTTGAACGGACAGTGCTGGCCGCTGACGTACATCTTGCCGCGATTGGAATCGACTATCTCCATGCGCTGCGTGACGTTTTTGCATTTCAGCGTGTTGTACGGCCCCTGCGTGAGGTCGCCCACGTTGCCGAAGCTGGAACTGCCCCACACGCCGCCGTCAGCAATCGAGTCGTCCTCCACGGCGGTTATCATCCCCGCGTCGTCAAAGCCGACCTTCATGTGGACGTAGCGCTGCTTCATTATAAAATCGAACATGTCCTCACGCGTGTTGACGCACCTGACGGGCCGGCCCGCGCGCTTGGCGAGCAGCGGCGTTATCTCCTGCGATTTGCGCAAGCCCCAGTCGCAGTATTTGCCGCCCATGAACAGGCCCTCCTGCACCGTCTTCTCCGGAGGCAGACCGTACATCATGGCTATCGCCATGCGCTCGCGCACGGCGCCCTCAATGCGCAGACTTTGGCCGCCCTCCGAGCAGTACGGATCGTCAAACCACCACGCCACGGAACCGGAAGGGTTCGGCAGATGCGCCGCAAACGCGGGGGTGTAGAGGTCGTACTCTATAATGTGCGCCGCCTCGCGGAAGCCCGCCTCCGCGTCGCCGGAGATCACGTTGGAGTACGCCACGTTGCCCCGCTTAGGCGGATTCGGCGGCCCGCCCATACCGGGGGCGCCGAATGTGGGCGTGTCGCGCACCTGGGGGCGTATGACGTACGCGTCCGGGCTGCGCCCCCTGAACAGATCGACGACGTGCGGCAGCACCTCCCACTCTACGTCCAGCAGCCGCAGCGCCTCATCGCAGATGTCCTCGTCCTCCGCGACCACGATCACCGCAACCTCCGCACCCTCCTGGTCGGCGATATTGTCAAGCCACGGCCTGGCGCCGGGGCCGAAACTCTCGCCGTGACTGCTGATTCGCGCTATGTCCTCGTCGAGCCACGTCACAATATCCGCAACGCCCGGCAGCGCGCGCGCGCGCGTCGTGTCCACGCTCACAACGCGCGCGTTGGCGTAGGGACTGCGCAGAAACTTAGCGTGCAGCATGTCGGGGAGCGCGTAGTCGTTTCCGAACTTCGCTATCCCCGCCGCTATCGCGTACGACAGCTTACCGGGCAGGTTTCGCTGTCCGACGACCCTGAAATGCTCCCGCTGGCCGTTTACGCCGGCAATGTCAGCCATTTGTGTAACTCCTTTCGGCGCCCTCGCGGCGTGCCGCCCTCGCGGGCGCTCTTGATAATCGCGTCTTGACTCACGGTACACATATTAAATTTATTGTACGTTTTTGTCAAGGACTATCTCATACGAATGATTTCGTTTGTGATGGCGAAGCCATCACAAACGAGTCACGGGAGCTTAGATCTCGCCGTGCGCGGCTCGCAAAGAGCATTTTCCGAGGAATAAATCCCCGGAAAATGCGGAATATAACAATTTTTGCTCCGTCGCACGGGACGCACTCCTGTGCAAAAATTCTTTTCGCCGTAGGCGAAAAGGACGGGAG
>JAITKI010000115.1 GCA_031278515.1 Oscillospiraceae bacterium
AATTGGCGCTTTGCCGCACAGGACAACCATCTGTCATACAGTTTTTCCGCGGTATCGGCGGTTTCGTTCAGATGCTCGCAAAGAAACTTTGTAATGTTGTCGCCCTCTTTCTTCGCGAATAAAGAGGACAGCCCGACATGTGTCTGCGTTGTGACTTCGATTATGACCACCTCCCACTCTTGGTAAAGAATAACATATGCTTTCAGGTGCCGTCAAGCGCTGATTTTTACAGAATGTTTTCGTTTGTGATGGTGAAGCCATCACAAACGAAAACATTCTGTACAGTGCTGATTTTTACAATTCCCGGGTCAAAGCAGACGTTAAAATTCATACTGGCGCCGGGAGGAGCGAAAATAACAAGGGGGTCGGTATTAAATGGACGAGCGAAAAAAACTGGGGCTCGGAAGCGGTGTAGCGGTATGCATGGGACTCATTGTGGCGACGAGCTGCCTCGTTTCTCTCGGGCAGGGTGTGGGACTGGCCGGTAAAGGATTTATACTGCCGCTGGCTATCGTCGTGGTGTTGAACTCTTTTATAGCGCTGTCGTTCGCGGAACTCCACCGTATGATGCCGAATGTGACGGGTGGGCTGGGTCAGTACGTTCTCGTTGGGTTGGGGCCGTGGGCGTCCATCGTGTCGAACATCTCGGCGTACGTAATAACGATGATATTCGCGATGGCTGTCGAGGTCTCGATGTGCGGCATCGTGCTGAACAACCTGATACCCGCCGTGCCGCCGGTGGTCTTTTCGCTATTGATACTGCTGGCGCTGCTGGCGGTGAACCTTTTCGGCATCGACCTGTTCGCCAAGGTGCAGAACGTAACCGTCATACTGCTCATCGGCTCGATGGCTGCTCTTGGATTTCTGTCCGTGCTCAAATTGGGGTCCGGCGCGCCGATACTTCCCGGTACGCAATCACCCGCGCCTATGCAAACAACGGGGGAACTCATCAGTCTGTCCGCCATAGCGTTTTGGCTGTTTATCGGGGTCGAGTTCATAATCCCTGTCGCGAAGGATCTTCGCAATCCCGGGCGCAATGTCCTGCTGTCGATGGTAATCGCCCTTGTCGTGCTGTTCGTGGTGCAGGCCGTGCTCGGCAGCGGGATGACAAACTACGTCGAACTTGATACGCTCTCCGGCAGCGACATGCCGCACATTATCTTTGCGGAAAATCTGCTTGGCAGGGGCGGACAAGTTTGGATGGCTATAGTGACAATGCTCGCGAGCGTGTCGAGCCTGAATACCGTCATGCCATCCACGGGCCGGATATTGCAGGGCATGGCGGACGAAAACATGGTTCCGGCGATATTCAAGAAGCTGAACAGGCGAAATGTGCCGTGGGTGGGCATGCTGCTGCTCGTCGTGGCGGATGTCGTGATGATAGTCACCGGCTACGTGAATTCCAGCGGACTCATAAACCTCATTCTGGCGGGTTCCTGCTTCTGGCTGTCGTCTTACGTGCTGACGCACCTTAACGTACTCATGCTGAGAAAACGCTACCCGAACGCGAATCGCAACAAGAAGCTCGTATTCGCGGGCATACCGCAGATCATCGGAATATTCGGGAATATCTACATGATATGGAATATCAGCAGCGACATGGAGAGCCGGCTGATGATATATAAGGTGTTCGTCGCGCTGTTTGTGCTGCTGGCGCTGTACGCGTTCGTCTGGGCGCGCGGCGTGCAGAAGGTGAACCCGTTCAAGCCGACGTATATCGGCAGGATGAATATAGAAAAAGGCGCCGCGCCCGAGCCGCGAACCTCACTGTAGCCGGGCGCGCGAATGGGCGTATTGCGCCGATGAGTCGCCTTTCAAAATAATATTTCAGGAGGAATACAAAATGTCAGGCACGAGGATCGATTTTCTGTATCTGAGCGAGGAGGACATGATCAAGGCGGGCGTCACCGATATGGACGGGTGCGTCGAATGTATGGAGGAGATGTTCAAAATACTCAGCGACGGGGACTACAAGATGGCGGGGCAGAACGGCAACTCGCACGGCGCGATGGTGACGTTCCCCAAGGAGTCGCCGTTCCCGAACATGCCGTTGGACGGACCCGATCGCAGGTTTATGGCTATGCCCGCCTATCTGGGCGGCAGCGTCAACATCGCCGGGATGAAGTGGTACGGCTCAAACGCCGAAAACCGCCAAAAAGGACTTCCGCGCTCCATACTTATGGTCATGCTCAACGACAAGGACACGGGCGCGCCGCTGTGTCTCATGTCGGCGAATCTGCTCTCGGCGTACCGCACGGGCGCGGTACCCGGCGTCGGCGCGAAGTATCTGGCGCCAAAGGGCGCGAAAGTGCTCGGCGTCATCGGCCCCGGCGTCATGAGCAAGACGTCGCTGTCGTCCTTCGTGTACGCCGTGCCGACGCTCGACACGATAAAAATCAAGGGGCGCGGGAAAGAGTCCATCGACAGTTTCATTGAGTTTACGACGACAAATTATCCTCAATTCAAGGACATAACCGTCGTGGACACGATGGAGAGCGCCTGCAAGGACGCGGACATAGTGACTATGGGTACCTCCAGCACTATGGGTATGGACTACTACCCGTTCCTGGAGGAGAAGTGGCTCAAACCGGGTATGCTGCTATCCGCGCCGGCGTGCGTGAGGGTGGACGACGGGTTCCTCGCCAAGCGCGCCCGTAAGGTGCTGGAGAACTACGGGCTGTATGAGTGCTGGGCCGAGGACTACGCGTATCCCGCTTTCGCGTCGGTCGGCATCATCGGCGTGCGCTACTTCGACCTGCTGCACGATAAGGTGATAACACGCGAGGACATTATCGATCTGGGGGATATAATTAAGGAGAAAAAACCGGCGCGCGAGTACGACGGTCAGATCGTCATAAACTCTGTCGGCGGCATGCCTGTCGAGGATTTGGCGTGGGGCAAGGTCGTGTACGAGCGCGCGCTGGAGATGGGCATCGGCGTCAAGCTCAACTTATGGGACACGCCGGCTCTGGCTTAACCGGGCAACTTGGACGTCCTTCCCCTTTTCCCTCCACTCCTTTTTTGAGCCGTGTATTTGCCTCTTCGACATCCCTAACGCTTCCCGCCGCTTCTTTGACCGTCGCCGCGTCGCCTATTGCCTTGCGCAGCGTGTCGTACCGCGTCAACTGTCGTCTCGTCAAAATTATCACATTTCGCATTTTCCGGGGATTTATTCCTCGGAAAATGCTCTTTGCGAGCCGCGCACGGCGAGATTCAAACGCCCGTGACTCGTTTGTGATGGCGAAGCCATCACAAACGAAATTATTCCGATAACATAAATATTGCGTATTATCTTCCAAAGTGGTATAATATTTTTGTTGGAAACGGGTGTACATAATTATTTTTTTGAAGGAGGCGTAAGAACATGAAGGATTTCAAGGGGAAGACAGCATTTATCACCGGCGGGGCGTCGGGTGCTGGGTTGGGACAGGCGAAAGTGTTCTCAAAGGCGGGAATGAAAGTGGCGATCGCCGATGTGCGCCAAGACGCGCTTGACGCGGCGGTCGGCGAGATCCGCACCTATGGCGGCGCGCCGGCGTCGGACGTGCTGGCGCTCAAGGTAGATCTTACCAACCGCGACGAGTACAAGGCCGCCGCGGACAAGGTGGAGCAGACCTTCGGCGGACCGCCGCATCTGCTCATTCAGACAGCCGGAGTGAACAGCTTCGGCCCCATCGAGGCGTCCACCTTTGAGGACTTCGACTGGGTCGTTGGGGTGTGCTTCAACCACGTGGTCAACGGGCTTCTCATCTTCGTGCCGCGCATGATAAAGGCTTACGCGAACAAGACGGAGTTCTGGGTAGCCACGACATCCTCGATGGGCGCCTTTATGGCGGGCTCCGGCACAGGGCCGTACAGCGCCGCCAAGGCGGCCGTCAACAACCTGATGTACAGCTACTCGGAGGCGCTCAAATCCTACGGCGCGGGCGCCACCGTGCTTTGCCCGGGCAACATCAACAGCAACATCGGCAACGCTGAGAAGTACCGTCCCTCCCACCTAAAAAACACCGGATACCACGTGTCCGAGGGTACTATGAAGCATTTAAGCTCCATACACGCCACGGGCATCGATCCCGTGGAACTCGCCGAAATTCTCAAGGAAGGTATAGAAAACGGGCGCGTCATCGTTCTGCCCGACCAAAATACCGGTGAGCAGAGAGCCGCGCAGCTTCGCGCGCTGAACGCGCAGATTGAGGATTATTGCCTCACCGCAGAGGAACGCGAGAAGAAGACTGCGGAGCGCATGGCGGAAATGATGAAAAACTTCGCGCCGCCGGGTTCCGACGGCAAAGCCGCACCGCCGCCGATGATGTGGAGCATCCCGGAGGGTGCGGAACCGTTCGGCCAAGCCCGCAAGGATTTGGATTGGGTAGCCGAAGACAAGAAAAAGAAGTAATCCATTACAAGCAAAACAAGCAAAACGATTCTTTGGATAACAGGAGCATAACAAGTTTAAAACAAGTTCAAACTTACATTTGATTTAAGTGCGTTTATCTCGCCCTTGCGGGCAAACTTTACCCTACCGAGCAGGCTCGGCGGGGGCGCCGACCGCAAAACACGCACATTATGGCCATACCTTTTCATAGTCATTTTGTGCCTGCAGTATAACGAAAGGCATGGTCGTATTTATGGCTGATTTGGCAGGAGTAAACGGACAACGCGAGGATTTCAGGGTCGTGGGCAAGCGCAATCTTCCCGGCAAGCTGTCCTATGCGCTCGCCACGGGGCTCGCGAGATTCGGTATCGACTATGTGGCGCCGAATATGCTCCACGCGAAGTTTCTTCGCAGCCCATACGCCAACGCGCTTGTAAAAAAAGTCGACACGACGCGCGCCCGCGCCATTCCCGGCGTCGTGGACGTCGTGACGTGGGAGGACGAGGATATAAAGCAGCTCGGCGTGACCGGCTTTGGCCCCCCGCAGACTTATCTTGACAACTGGGCGGATATGGCGGGGGCGGAGGTCGCCGTCATAGTCGTGGCCGAGAATGAGGATATATGCGAGGAAGCCTTGCGTCAGCTTGATATAGAGTGGGAAATACTCCCGCATGTCGTTGACGTCAAAAAAGGGCGCGAACCAGACGCGCCCGTCGTGCGCTTGAAGCAGGAACCGCCGAGTATGTTCAGCGCCCCTCCGAGCGAGCCAAAGCGCGGCAACGTCTCTTACGCCGCGACGGTGCAGGGCGACGTGGACAAGGCGCTGGCCGAGGCGGAAAACGTCATAGAATTCGAGTTGAAACTTCCGGCGTTCCTCTCCGGTATGCCAAATCCCCCGGCGTCCGTCGCGTGGTGGGACGAGGGCGTGGATAATCCATATCTCGGCGAGGGACCCAACCTCTACATTGAGGGCGCCGTGCAGCGCCGCACGAGCGTCGGACAGATGTACGGCGTGCCGAGTGAAAAAACGGTACAGCGCGGCCTCTTTCAGGGCGGACGCTACTGCGACTGGGGTCTGCGCAAATCACAGGAGATAACGCCGTTGCTTGCCCGCCGCACGGGACGTCCCGTGCGCTGCGCCAACACGCGCGAGGAAACGTATGACTTTCTGATGAACGAGCGGTATATGCACCTGACAATCGGCTTTACGGACGAGGGACTGATCACGGCTGTGGACGACTTCTCAATCGCCGACAACGGCGCGTTCGGCTCGTCAAGCTTCGGCGCGGCGAACGATCAGGGCTACGGGCCGTACTACACGCTCAAGTGTCCCAATATCCGCCAGCGCATGGATGTCGTCGATACGAACCGCGGAAAGATGTATCTCTCCGGGCAGCACTGCCCGTTCAACTGGGATTCCGGCACGATGGCCATATACCTCATTGCCGAGAAGCTGGGGAAAGACCCAATCGACATTGCCAAGCTGAATTTGCACGGACCCGATTCTCAAGAGGATACACGCCCGGTTCCGAGCTTTGAGGCGTGTCTTGAGGCCGGCAAAAAACTGATGGACTGGAACTGGCACAGGGCCGGCGAGAGGACGCTGCCCGACGGACGCAAGCACGGCGCGGCGTTTCGCTATCAGATATGCCCGCGCCACGCGTTCTCCGGATACGACTGCAAGCTGGAGCTTCGGGGCGGCGTTGTGCATATGCCGACGCAGGGTCCCTGTACGGGCATATTCGCCGTAGAGTGCAACGCCATGGTCGTGGCGGAGGAACTGGGGCTCGAATACGAGGACATCGCTATCGACTTCGACTACCGCGAGACGTTCACGCCCGTGGGCGGCGGCTCCGACGGTTCCACGGCATCCGCGTGGGCGATGAAAGAGTGCGCGAATATCCTCAGGCAGAAGATTATTGAAGCGGCTTTTGAACAGATAAAAAACCCGCCGATGCCCGGAATGTTCGCAATGTTCGGCGGCCCCCCGCAGCCCGACCCGTTCGAGGGCGTGACAAGCGCCGGCGAGCTCGATCTGCAAAACGGCATGGTATGCTTAAAGTCCGATCCGTCGAAAGGCAAGCCGCTCGGCGCCGCCGTATCCGCGAACGTGTTCGCGACTTACTCGGGGCGTCCGCCTGCGGCCCTTTGGAGTCTCGGCATGGGCAAAATGCTCGACACGATGAACACCTGCTACTGCGAGGTCGCCGTCGATGAGGAGACGGGGGAGGTCGAGATACTCCGCTTCGGCGTCGTCGCCGACCCGGGTAAGGTGCTGCGTCCCACGTCGCTGGAGAGCCAGATCGATCAAGTCATGTACTTTTCTCAGAGCTGCCAGCTTTTGGGAGAATTCATCTACGATGAGAAAACGGGCGTACAGCTCAACAACAATATGATCGACCACCGCCGCACGGGTATGCTTGACGCTCCGCGCGTCGATAAGCAATATATCGAAACGCGCTCGGGCAACGCGGCCTACGGAGCTTCGGGGATCAGCCATTCGTTGGCGAATACGCATCTCGTCATAATCGCGATACACAACGCCACAGGCGTCTGGGTAGATCCTCCGGCGACGCCGGATGTGGTACTCAAGGCGCTGGGCCGCGTTTGAAACCGGCAAGAGCGGGACGACGGAGAGGTATACGCCGCGCCGCACTTGTGCAAGGACGCCGCGCTTGACGTCACGCTCCCGGACGGCGCGGCGACTTCAGACATCAAAAAAACACGCCCTCCGACACGCGGCGGGCGTGTTTTTTGCCAGTCGAATCATTTATCATTACCCAAAAGTGACATTACAATTACAATAGTATTCCCACAAAATGGTTGTGTCAATACCGACTGTAGAAATTACAACAATATTTGGAGAAAACAAAAAAATAACCCCCGCTGGTCCGACAAACGAGGGTTATAAAAATTTGCTTCAAAATTGATAAATGCAGCTCAAAACAAAGACGAACCACCTCCAAAGCCAGGCAGCCTAAATTGATTCTCGAACTTATACATAAACACTAAAAATCGGGTCTTGGATAATGCCTCGGTGGGGTTGAGGCGCGAATTGCTTCCGCTGCTATCGCCCTGCAATATCCCCCAAGCGCTCAGCTCGTCCACGGCGGCTTTTGCCCATGTCGCAATTTGGCCATTGTCCGCAAAGACCTTTGGCGTACGCCAACCATCCGCAGGGAGAGTGAAGTCTTCTTCGGCGCGTTTTCTATAATCTGCGTCGATTTGCGCGATTTCCTCCGGCTTATATTCGTCTATAAGGGAGTTGGTG
>JAITKI010000135.1 GCA_031278515.1 Oscillospiraceae bacterium
CGCGCTGAACAGCGTGATACCGAGCGGTTCTATTGCGGGTATTTCGTGGGCTTCCCCGGAGGTCAGGAGCGCTTTGAGCTTTTTGATATTGTCCGTGGTCGTACCGGCGGCCGCGCTGAGCGGTTGTATTACGGGTTCGGCGACTTCCCCGGAGGTCAGGAGATCTTTGAGATTTTCGATCAGCCCGAGCCACTGCTCCGCGGACAGCCCGCCTTTGATTTGGGATTTGAGGGATTCGAGCACGGGCGTGAGCTGCGCGGAGTATTCGTCCGGCGCGCCCGCCGCCGCGAGGTCGATGATGAGGCGGACGAAAGCAGGACCGCCGATGACGGAGTTGAGTGCGCTCGTCTTCCCGTTTTTGTCAATCGCGTCAAACAGTTTGGAGATTTCCCCGACTGCGGCGTCCAAAGCCGCAGGGTCGTCAAGGTGTATCGCGAACGGGTCGCTGTCAAACAGCGCGGCGATTTTGTTCATGTCAATCTCGCCGTCGCCCGTGCCGAAAACGATGACGGGTTTATAGGTGTCGTAGCTGTACTTTGTGGATAGCACAGTAGTTTTGAAGAGCGCCAGAACCTCTGATATGTATGTAATTGTATATTTGGCATTCCAAGATTCTTGGTTCCAACCGTATTTGGGGGCTGTGTAACCAGACGTCAGTTCTTTTCCCGTATCGTTAGACCCGAGGTACTCTATGATTGCGGCCATTATCGGCTGCGGCACCACATCTAAATTCTTCAACGCCTCTTTCACACCGCCGCCAATGACGTTGTTGCCTGACCACCCGTTTGTCGTACCCAGACCGACATTTGCAACGGTGAGCAGACCCAAAAGATTGCCGTTTCTCGTTTCGCCGTGATAAGACTTGGATGGGGCGGTAACTTTGGGGTTTGAAGTCCATCCATACGGCGTACCATTGCTCATTCGCGCCGTTGCGTCGCGGTAGAAGTTTGCGTCCCAGTTGGGGGTGGCATCGTTGTTCCGGAAAAGGTGAAGCATAACCTTGTTCCAGTCGAGCTTCCCGTCAACATAGAACCCGCCGTCGTCCGGACTGCCGTAGTTCAGAATTTCGGCATCGGAAGTTTTTTTCGCCGTGTCTATGATGTCCGGATACTTGTACAAGAGGGGTTCTTTGTATGGCGTTGTGTCTTTCAGCCGCTCCAAAAAGCTGCTGATCGTGTTTAAGTTGTTGATTGTACTTGTTAAATCAACTGCCGCCAGCCCCGACAGGGGCAGCAGCGTGAACACCAGCGCGAGGGAGACGAGTAACGCCAGCGCGCGTTTAGTTAGCGTTACCTTACGGGGGGGGGGTACCAATTCCTTCCTATTTATGGGATTTTTCATCGAGACCACGCTCCTTGCAAAATAATATAGAGAATTGAAGAAGAATCAATTGCGGCTGTATTATGACATAATTTGGCACAGTTGTCAAGGGGTTTTCCCAAAAAAAATTTTTGACACCTGAAGGGAAATGTGATATCATGAACATTTAATAACCGTGAGGCGGATCATATTTTGAAGGGAGTTGCGACATGGCGCAGATTTTTAACGAGCCGTCCCGCACATTCAGCGAGTACCTGCTTGTGCCGGGATACACGGGAGCGGGGTGCGTCCCGGACAGCGTAGACCTTGCCTGCCCGCTCGTAAGGTTCAGAAAAGGAGAAACCCCGGAGCTCAAAATGAATATCCCGTTGACCTCCGCCATCATGCAGGCGGTATCGGACGACAAAATGGCAGTCGCACTCGCAAAAGAGGGCGGCGTTTCTTTTATCTTCTGCTCCCAGGCGATAGGGAGCCAAGCCGAGATGGTGACCCGCGCGAAGTCGTACAAGGCGGGCTTTGTCGTCAGTGATTCCAACATAAGGCCGGACGCCGCGTTGCGCGACATACTGGCGCTGAAAGATCGCACCGGTCACTCGACCGTCGCGGTGACGGACGACGGCACGAGCGGCGGCAAACTGATGGGCATAGTCACAAGCCGCGACTACCGCATAAGCCGCATGAACGGGGCGGAGCCGGTGAGCGGATTCATGACCCCGATCGACAAACTCGTCACCGCGCGCGAGGGCGTATCCTTGAGCGAGGCCAACGACATCATATGGGAACACAAGATAAATACCCTGCCGGTCGTGGACGGCGAGGGGCGGCTGCGGTACATGGTATTTCGCAAGGACTACGATTCACACAAGGAAAACCCGCTTGAACTGCTGGACGGCAGGAAGAAGTACGTGGTGGGCGCTGGTGTAAACACGCGCGACTACAAAGAACGCGTCCCGGCGCTCGTCGAGGCCGGCGCGGATATACTCTGTCTCGACTCCTCCGACGGGTACACCGAGTGGCAGCGCCGGGCGCTGGAGTGGGTGCGCGCGGAATACGGCGACGCGGTGAAAGTAGGCGCCGGCAACGTGGTGGACGGCGACGGCTTCCGTTTTCTGGCCGACAGCGGCGCCGATTTCGTGAAGGTCGGCATCGGAGGCGGTTCCATCTGCATAACGCGCGAGCAGAAAGGCATAGGGCGCGGACAGGCCACCGCCCTGATCGACGTGAACGCGGCGCGAGGAGAGTACTTCGACAAGACGGGCGTATACGTGCCTCTGTGTTCCGACGGGGGCATAGTACACGACTACCATCTCGCGCTGGCGCTCGCGATGGGCGCGGACTTCCTCATGCTCGGACGCTACTTCGCGCGCTTTGACGAGAGCCCGTCGAACAAGGTGAATATCGGCGGCAGCTACATGAAAGAGTACTGGGGCGAGGGCGCCGCGCGCGCGCGCAACTGGCAGCGCTACGATATGGGAGGCGCGCAGCGGCTCGTCTTTGAAGAGGGCGTGGATTCATATGTCCCTTACGCCGGCGGACTTAAAGATAATCTCGCGATAACCCTCGGCAAAGTGCGCTCCACCATGTGCAATTGCGGCGCGGTCACCATAGGCGAGCTGCAGGAGAAAGCGCGCATCACGCCGGTGTCCGCCACGTCCATCGTGGAGGGAGGCGCGCATGACGTAGTACTTAAGGAAAACGTGATAAATCTGGGCAACAGGGTATAGAAAAGAATAATTTCGTTTGTGATGGCTTCGCCATCACAAACGAGTCACGGGAGCTTGGATCTCGTCTCGCCGCGCGCGGCTCGCAAAGAGCATTTTCCGAGGAATAAATCCCCGGAAAATGCGGGATATTACAATTTTTGCATCGTCGCGCTCCTGCGCAAAAATTCTTTTCGCCGTAGGCGAAAAGAACGGGAGAGCGAAAACAGCTGCAAACGAAAATATTCGAAAGTCTCGATTGAAAAGCGCCGCGGACAGACGGCAAGCGGCGTTCCTCAGAACGCCGGCGAAGGTATCCTGCGTATCATGACTCCCGCGACCCAGCCGACGAACACGCCCGCCGCGACGCCGGAGATTATGAGTACGGGCAGATAATAGAACAGCCGCGCATCGCGCACGGCCAGCGCCGCGAGGGAGAGCTGCCCCGCGTTATGACACACGCCCCCCAACGCGCTCACGCCGACTATCCCGAACGCGCGCGCGCGCTTGAGCGCCGCCATCGCGCCGAAACTGACAATGGCGCCGGAGAGCGCGTAGAGCGTACCCCATACGCCGGTGAACAGCAGTCCGGACAGCAGACAGCGCAAGACATTCAGTCCGAATGCCGCGCGGTTGCTCCTCGTGTACATCAAAAAAAGCGGAGCTATATTGGCAAGACCCAGCTTTATGCCCGGTACGGCCGGCACAGGCGACGGCACGACGCGCTCCACGTAACTTGCGAGTATGGACAGCGCCAGAAACATACCCAGAAACGCCGTCCGCGCCGCGCTGCCGTCTCTTTTTTTCCGCCCCCCGCCGTCACCTGACAACCGCGTCAACTCCGTCCCCGCCGTCCTCCGCTTCGACTGTAACCGCGTTCGGCAAACAGACGATTATGTCGTTCCCGCCCCGCAGCGCCCCATGCCGCAGACACACCCCGTCAGGGCAGTTTGCGTATTCCATAAAGACCCTGCCTCCGGATATACGCACGGTATTTGTCACCTCGCCGTCCGGAAGCGTCACGTCGATCAAGGCGTCCTCATACAGCGGGAGCGAGGCGTACACAATCCCGCCGCGCCGGACGACCACCGTGTCGCCGGGCGCGCCGCCGGGCGCGCCGAACACAAACCAAAACGCCCCGGCGAACGCCAGCAGCAGCGCTATCAGCACGACGTCGGCCGTCCTGAGTATCCGGTATTTTGCCGCCAAACAGCGTCCACCGTCCTTCTTGCCCGGGGGCGATTGGAACCCGAACCGCTTATTGAATGTTTTCGTTTGTGATGGCGAAGCCATCACAAACGAAATGATTTTTATTATACCGTCATGAGCAGGGCGCGCTTGACCATCGTCTTCGCTATCTGCTTTTTGTACGCCGTCGCCTCAAACGGCGCGGCGTCGAGCACCGCGGCGCGCCCGGCCGCTTCGGCCGTTTCCTCGTCTATAGCGCGCGCGCCGCCAAGCTCCGCCTCCGCGCCCAGCGCGCGGTACGGTGTCGGAGCGACGGCGCCCAGGGCCACGCGCGGCGCGTCCGAACCGACGAGTACCGCGCAGTTGACGACAGGGAAATCTATCGACTTGCGGAACGCGAATTTTATGAACGCGCTCTTTGCCCCCACGGGAGGCGTCGGTACGCGTATCTCGGTGATTATCTCGTCGGTAGTCAGCGCCGTGCCGCCCGGTATGCGCACGGCGAAGAATTCCTCCGCGCCGAGCTCGCGTCTGCTGGTGACGATTTTGGCCCCCAGCGCTATGAGCGCGGGCGCGACGTCGGACGTATTGACCGCGTAGCAGCTGCATGTAAGGCAGCGGCGGGCCTCCAGCGCGGCCTCGTCGCGCCGCGGCGTGAACGAATCCTCCGCGTCAATACGCCGCTGCGACACGTCCGTCTCGCGGAGTTTTATCGCCTTTGTCGTCCCGTTGTACTCCGGGTCGGAGAAAAGGAACCCGCGCGAATATCCGTACTCGTCGTCAGGCGCGCCGGCGGCGCCGAGGAAAGAACTCATTCCGGCGGCCGCCCTGTGGCCGTTTGCTACGGCGCGTATGACCGTACCCGGCCCGGTCGCCGCGTCGCCGGCGGCGTACACGCCCCTGCGCGAAGTCATTGAATTGTCGTCAATTTCGATAAGGCCGCGTTTACTCAACTGGAGCTTATACTTCTCGTCGAGGAACGAGAGATCCACGCTCTGTCCTATGGCCATAAGTACATTTTCCGCTCTGACCGTGAGTTTTTCGTTCTCGTCGTACACGGGACGAAACGCCCCCGAGTCGTCCGTCGTACTCAGGCAGCGCTTGAGTTCCATGCCGGCGACGGCGCCGTCTTGCTCTATGACCCTCGACAGACCCCACGACGGCATTACCACGACGCCCTCCTCCTCGGCGCGAGCTATTTCCTCAGCGCTCGCGGGCATCGTCCCGCGCGTTTCAAGGCATACGAGCGTGACCTTCTTCGCGCCGAGCCGCTTTGCGGTCACGGCGACGTCCATAGCGACGTTGCCTCCGCCCGTGACCAGCACCTCCGAACCTATTTTGCCGTCCATCCAGTCCTTGACCTCGACCAAGAAGTCGAGACCGAATACCGTGAGTTCCTCCCCGCCTATACCGACGACGGGACGTTTCCACGTACCCGTAGAGTAGCACACGCTGTCGTACGTCCGCTCGAGTTCCTCCGGAGAGACGTCGGTTCCGACGCGCGTGTTGAGCTTAAACGCGATACCCATACTCTCAAGCGCGCGCGTGAACCGGCGCACGACGTCCTTGGGCAGGCGGTACGCGGGTATGGCGTACATGAGCATTCCGCCGGGCTCGTTTTTCGCGTCTATGACAGTGACGGCGTTTCCGGCGCGCCGCAGATAGTACGCGGCGGAAAGCCCGGCGGGACCCGCGCCCACAACAGCGACGGATTTGCCCGTCACGGCCGTCGGCGCCGCGTAGAATTTGCCGCTGTTATCTAAAATGTAATCGCCGAGCGCGCGCTCGACGGCGCTGATAAAGACGCTGTCGCCCGTCGCGCTGTGGTTGCACTTGTTCTGACAGAAATGCGCGCACACGCGGGCGGTAAGCGCGGGCATCGGGTTCACCCGCATAATTATCTCCGCCGCGCCGTCCCAGTCGTCCTCGCGTATGCGCGCGAGATACGCCGGTATATCCGTACCCGCGGGACACTCGAGGGAACACGGCGTGGGACACGGGCGCAGACCGCCGAACATGGAGTGGTAGCGGTTATCGCCCGTCATGGCGTAGCACTCCGCGCCGCCCTTGCGGATACAGTTGAAGCGGTTTTCCGGTTTGCGGAAATACCAGCATCGCGGCAGCTGCGAGATGTTGCCGCCTATCGTGGCCATATTGCGTATGTGCGGAGAGGCGACGGCCCGCGCCGCCTGGGCGAGCGCGGTGTACCGGGTTTTAACGGTCTCGTCCTCGGCGATGTCGCAAAGGCGCGTAAGCGCGCCGATTCTTAACGCGCCGCCGTCCTCCCTGATGTAGTCGAGTCCCGGCACTGATTTCACGTTGACGACGGTCTTGGGGTAGAGCGGCAGTATATTGTCTTTCAGCGTACCCAGCAGATCGGTTCCGCCCGCTATGAGATTCGCCCGGCCCCGCGCGAGCGCGGCGGACGCCTCGTCAACAGTAGCGGCGCTTGTATGGTTGAACGGTTTCACACATCATGCCTCCTCTGATATAGAATGAATGTTTTCGTTTGTGATGGCTTCTCGTTTGTGATGGCTTCGCCATCACAAACGAGTCACGGGAGCATGGCTCTCGCCGGCGCCGCGCGCCCGCTGATGAAATCAGTTTTTTCCGCACGCCTCGGCGGACGGGCAGCCCGCGCATCCGTCGACTTCGGCTCTTACTTCTCCGCCGCGCGCTTTTGTTATCTTGTTGACGAGCGCTATCATGCAGCCGAATACGATGAACCCGCCGGGCGCCATTGTGAGCACGGCGACGCCGTTGCCGGACAGTCCCGGTATTTCCAGGCCCATCCACGTCCCGTTTCCGAGCGTCTCGCGGATGGTCGCCATGACGAACAGCGTCAGCGTGAAGCCAAGTCCCATGCCAATGGCGTCGAGCGCGGACGCCGCCACGCCGTTTTTGCTCGCGAACATCTCCGCCCTGCCCAGAATTATGCAGTTGACGACGATGAGCGGCAGATATATGCCCAGCGCCTGAAAAAGCGTGTATGAATAGGCCTCGACCACCATCTGCACGACTGTGACAAATCCCGCGATAAGCACAATAAAGCACGGGATACGCACCTTGTCGGGTATCACGCCGCGCAGCAGCGATATCGCCACATTCGATCCGAGCAGCACGGCCGTCGCGGCGATCCCCATGCCTACGGCGCTGCCGGTCTGCGTCGATACGGCGAGCGTGGGACACGTTCCCAGCACGAGCACCAACACGGGATTTTCCCTGATAATCCCTTTAGTGAGCTCCGACAGTCTTCCCATCTTCCATCAGGCTCCTTTCAATATACCGTACGCCTTGAACGCGTCGTCTATGGCTCCCAGGAACGCTTTTGATGTCACCGTCGCGCCGGAAACAGCCTGCACTTCTTCCGGTGAGACGCTTCCCGCCAAACCTGTTTCCAGCTTTGGAATGGCGCTCGCGCCTATGCCCTCCGTTTCGGAGTGGGAAAGCGTCTTGACGGCGGATATTACGCCGGCGCCGTCTATGCCTACTATAATACCTATATCGCCTCCGTAGCCCCCGCGCGCCGTAAGCATAAACACATAGCCCGCGCCGTTTGCCGCGGCGTACGCTTCCGTGACGGACTCCGGCAGACTCTCGTTCCGAACAGTCTCGAACGTGTCCGCCTCCGGCAGCACTTCTTTTTGCGCCGCCTCCGCCCGCGTCCGCGCCGCTGCGGCGATGACCGGCGCCGTCGCGCTGTTCGTCACGGCGAGCGCCGCGGAGACGACGAGACAAATCAGCGTCAGCGCCGCCACGGGCGCCAGCAATTCTTTAGTCACGCGTCCGCACCTCCGAAAGCCTTTTTGGCGGTCAGTCTGCCGATATACGGCGTCAGAATATTCATAAGCAAGATCGAGAACGAAACGCCCTCGGGATAACTCCCGTACGCGCGGATTATCACAGTGATAAGTCCCGCGCCCAGACCGAACACGAGCCGTCCGGCCGCAGTCTGAGGCGTCGTCACGTAGTCTGTCGCCATGAAGATCGCGCCCAGGAGAAGTCCCCCGGACAGAACCTGGTATACGGGATCGCGCCCGAGCAGCGCGGAGAATACAAATACTGTGAGAATGAACGCGGCGGGCGCGTGCCACGTTATAACCCTGCGCGCGAGAAGGTATACCCCTCCGAGCGCGAGCGCGACGGCGCTTGTCTCGCCGAGACATCCGCCCCTCACGCCAAGCAGCATGGCGGACAGCGGCGGGAGCGCGCCCGTGTTCCCCTGCGCTATCATCGTCAGCGGCGTCGCGCCCGTGACGGCGTCGTACGTCTCACCGAAAAGTCCGCCCCCGCACGCCCAGGCCGCCATCGCGGCGGGGAACGCGAGAAGCATTACGATACGCGCCGTTATGGCGGGGTTGGCGAAATTTTTCCCCAGCCCGCCGAAGAGCTGCTTTACGAGAATGATCGCCGCGGCGCACCCGACAAACGCCTTCCACAGCGGAATACCCACGGGAAGGTTGAACGCGAGCAGCACACCCGTGACGCACGCCGACAAGTCGCCCGCCGTCGCCTTGCGGCCGAGCGCCTTCTCATAGGCCGCCTCCAACAGCGGACACGCCACCGCGCAGAACGCGACGACGAGCGCGGCCCTCGCGCCGAATATTATGACGGACGCCGCCGCCGCGGGGGCGAGGGCGATTATCACGTCCCGCATTATCCCTCTCGTCGTCGCGCCGTCACGTATGTGCGGGGAGACGGATACGAGCAGTTCGTTCAAACCGCCGCCTCCTTTCTCTCCGCCGCGGCCTTATCAGCGGCCTGACGCTCCCTCAGCATTATCTTTGAGAGCTTAATATACTGCACGAGCATACGTTTCGCGGGGCACGAGTACGCGCAGCACCCGCACTCCATACATAAATTCACCTTGTATCTCTCCAGAAGTTCCGGTTTTTTCAGCCGGTACGCGCGCTCAAACTCCAGCGGCATGAGTCCCATTGGACAGTGACTGACACAGCGGCCGCAGCGTATGCACGGCGTCTCCTCCGGGAGCCGCGCGTCCTTCTCCGAAAAGGCGAGGGCCGCGTTCGTCGCCTTGAGCACGGGCATATCGAGACTCGGCGCGGCTATGCCCATCATGGGGCCTCCCATGAGTACTTTCTTCACGTCGCCTTTCAGACCGCCGCAAAATTCAAACAGCGACGACAGCGGCGCGCCTATCGGAGCGACGACGTTTCCGGGCTTTACCACGGCGGAGCCGTCAACCGTCACGCATTTTGACACGAGCGGCATCCCCGTCTTGATATACTTGACGATCGCCGTGAGAGTCGTACAGTTGAGTACGACGACGCCGACGTCAAGCGGCAGCTTCCCCTCCGGCACGCGGCGTCCCGTTATCTGATATATCAGAACCTTTTCCCCGCCCTGCGGATACATCGCAGGCAGCGTCCTGACCTCCATACCGTCCCGGCGCGAGGTGAACTCCGCCAGCCTGCTTATCGGCTCGGGCTTATTGCTCTCTACGCCGAACACTATATTCTTTACGCCCAGATACTTCCCCAGCAGCAGCGCGCCCTCTTCGAGCAGCTCAGTCTCGTCAAGCATCGTGCGCGTGTCGGACGTTATATACGGCTCGCATTCCGCGCCGTTTATGAGGATATAGTCGACCGCCGAGATGTCTTTGACCGTGAGCTTCACCGCAGTCGGGAAGCCCGCGCCCCCGAGTCCCACCACGCCGCTTTCGCGCACGGCGCCGAGAAAACTCTTCATATCGTTCACCTCGGGCGCGCGCAGCCCGTCGTGAGGCGTCTGCTCACCGTCGGACTCTATGACGACCGAAAGCGCGCCGAGACCCGTTACGGCGTCGTACTCGTCAACGCGCTTTACCTTACCCGATACGCTGGCGTGTACCGGCGACGACACGAAACCGGACGCCTCGCCTATAAGCTGTCCCACCTTCACCGCGTCGCCCGCCTTGACGACCGGCTTTGCCGGCGCGCCGATGTGCATGGACATCGGCAGCCGCACCTCCGGCGGGATCGGGATACGTTCCGGCGCGGACGCCGCCGTTCCCTTGCGGTGCGGCGCGCGGACGCCGCCGAGCTTCCTCATCTGTTTGACCACCTACTTGACGAATCATTTCGTTTGTGATGGCTTCGCCATCACAAACGAGTCACGGGAGCTTGGTTCTCGCCGCGCGCGGCTCGCAAAGAGCGTTTTCCGAGGAATAAATCCCCTGAAAACGCGGGATATTACAATTTTTGCTCCGTCGCACGAGACGCGCTCCTCCGCAAAAATTCTTTTCGCCTACGCCGAAAAGGACGAAGGGGCGAAAACCGCCGCAAACGAAATTATTTTCTTCGCCAAAAAGCGGCGCCCGCGTTCGGGTTTGGGGGTGTGGTGACCCGTCGGAGATTCGAACTCCGGACACCCTGCTTAAAAGGCAGGTGCTCTGCCGACTGAGCTAACGGGTCAGGATGGCTGGGATGGCAGGGATCGAACCTGCGAATGCCAGAGTCAAAGTCTGGTGCCTTACCGCTTGGCTACATCCCACCGCCGGCGCGCTTCTTCGTCCCATGAGGCGTGAATCTTAAACCGCGGAGCTATGAGGCGCGCGCTAAGGCGCGCGGACCGCGCGCGATAACCGGCGCGGTCCGCGCTGACGCGTGGGGTGGGTAAAGGGACTCGAACCCTCGGCCCTCGGAACCACAATCCGATGCTCTAACCAACTGAGCTATACCCACCGCGTATTGACGACAGCGCCGTATGCTATCCGCAACGCAGGGAGTATACCACACCGCGCGGCCGCGTGTCAACGTTATTGAATGATTTCGTTTGTGATGGCTTCGCCATCACAAACGAAAATATTCGTTATTCTTGAATCATTGTTAGGGTTATTCCCGTGTAATACGCGCGGAGGATTTTTTCAAAGTCCGCGCCGGAAGCGGCCATCGCGTTCGCGCCGTACTGGCTCATACCCACGCCATGTCCGTGTCCCTTTGTGACAAAGACAATGCCCTCGTCCCCCGCCGTGATCTCCGCGGCCGTGGAACCGAGACCGAACATGGCCCGCAGGCGCGTCCCCGTTATCTCAACGCCGCCGGCGGTCAGGGACGCTATCCTCCCGCTCCGCGTATGAGTTATGCCTGTTATCCATTGCGAGGCGTCGCCCTCAAGGCTTGCGTCCGGATACACGGACGTCACAGCGTCGCGAAATTCCTCGGGGGATACCGCCACGACGGCGGTATATTTTTCGTTTTGCTCCGGCGTCTCCGGACTGGCAACGCTCACAAGATACGGCAGTTCGCCGCCCCATATGCTCCCGCTGTCCTCCGTGCTGCCGGCGGACGACGAATGGAACACCGCCAGAATAGGCTCGCCGCCATACGCGGCGTATATCCCGTCCGTTGAGCGCGCCGCGTCGGCGATCTTGTCGGGAGCGCCGTCCGCGTATGCCATACAGCAATTGGGATCCGCGCAGACGTCGGCGTCCGGGTGCCGCGAATTGGGCATGACGTCCAGCCTGTACAGCGCGAACGTGCGCGCCGCCACCGCCTGCGCCCGCAGCGCCTCCCGTTCAAACGAGGCGGGCATCTCGCCCATTACGGCGCCGGGGAGATATTCGTACATCGTCATTGCGCGGACGGAACCGTCGAGCAAAACGCGTATCGGCGTATCCGCGTCGCGCCCTCCCGCCGCGCCGCCCGGACGCGACGGGCTTGTCCTGACATCCCGCGCCGGCGCCGCCTCCTCCCGCGCGGACGCGCCCTCCCGGGCGCCGCCATCCTCGTTCGGCGCGCCCCGAACCGACGCCGCGACAGTCGCCAGCACGGCCAGCGCGGAGAGCAGCGCGGACAGTAAATACACCTTTTTCATCGCAAAACCTCATAAATTATTGACACAATCCCCTTTGAGGGTGTAGAGTATGTATATTAACGTCAGATCAAATATATGCTTTTACAGCCCGTCTGTTACGGCGAAACGGGAGGCTGAAACAAGTTCGGCCTCCCGTGGGGGGAACGCGTTTCCTCCGCCGGGGCGGGGCGGGGGGGGGGGGGGGGGGGGGGGGGGCGTGCACCCGCGCCCGCCCCGCCCCCACACGGCTGGGGGGGGTGATAATTTGGCAAGGTTTAGG
>JAITKI010000053.1 GCA_031278515.1 Oscillospiraceae bacterium
TGCCGCAGGGCAAGCTCATAGCCACGCATGACATTCCCTTCGCCGAGTCCACGTGCCATCGCGTCCTGTTGATGAAGGACGGCGGGATAATCGCCGACGGCGGCGCTGAAATACTGCGCGACGGCGCGCTTCTCGAATCGGCGGGGATGTGACACCATGCTTTTTAAGTTGAGGTATAACATCTGATGTACGAGATGTATGACGATTCACCGCGCTCCCAGCGGAGCGCACCGGGAGCGCCGGACGCGAGTTCCGCGGGAGGCGGAACGGACGCCCCCGTTCAGTGGCCTCTCAAGCTCATGAGAATATCCCCGCTGTCGCCGTTTTTCCACAAGGCGAAGCTGCTCGTCGCCGCCGACTGCGCCGCGTTTTCATACCCTTCGTTCCGAGAGGCGTTCGGCGCGGAGTGTACGCTAGTCATAGGCTGTCCCGACGCGTACGGCGAGCGATTTTACGCCAAACTCGCGAAGATAATAGCGCTCAACGACATTATCGGCGTAACTCTCGTGCGCATGGACTCGGAGTGCTGCAACCGCATGAGAGAGTCCGTGATGGCGGCGATACGCGCGAGCGGCAAAGATATTCCGCTGAATGTCGCCACACTGTTCGCCGAAGGAGAGACGGTGGACTGACGGGCCGGAACGTGATGCGCCGCCGGCGCGATGAGGTCCGGCGCGCGCGTCTTGCCGGTTTTGTCTCCTGACGCTTGAACCGAAAATATGCAATGCGGCAGAAAAATTGACCCGTCACGCGCGGCGCGCGGCGGGTCAATTTTTCTGTCGCCCGGGGAGAACCCGGCGAGAGCCAAGCTTCCGTGACTCGTTTGTGATGGCGAAGCCATCACAAACGAAATGATTCCGAAAAATTATTCTTGAAAAATTCCCGGAGAAATGTTAATATGCGGTGTGAGTGGCGCAGTATCCTAGTCAGATCTGCCGTCTAACAAGAAGGGCCTAAAAATCCTTTGAAGGGCACACCTGTGAATCCCCTTGTGTCTGCTTTGAACGCCCAGTTTGGGGCGGGTGCTGGGGGAAAGCGCGGTTTTCGCGCTTGCACGCTCAGGGCGGCCCCCAACGGCATGGGGACCCCGACCCTGTTTGTGCGGAGACCTGCATCTGTGCGCCGGAGCAGCTTGCGACCGGCGTACGGGGCGGGATTAAACCCGCGTCGCGGTGCGATACGCGGCGGAGACGCCGCCGGCGCTGTGAGCGGAGTAGCCTGCCTTGAGTGGAGTATGCGGATAGAGGATCACAAACCTTGAGCCAATGGCCATGGCGCGGGGGGAGATTGCCTCTTGAAATATTCTCTGCAAAAGAGGCTAAGAGACGGCAAGACTGTAGTGGAAATCACCTAGGCTGTCCGTATGCGCGCTGAGCGCTGTGGGACGGCCGGAGGATTGCAGTGCGGACTAAGTGGCAGTCGGGCCGCGGCGGCGGCGACGCCCCGAACGCGTCTTTAATGGGAAACCGCCTGATCGGCGACGAGAGGCAGACGCGGGGGAAATCCAGCCCGCACCTAAGCCGTAAGATTTACTCCGGCCGTCGCCCTCTCGTCGGCGCGGACTGCGCTGAGTCTCGCGTCCGCGTAAACGCGAACGCTCGCTCGCTCCGTCGCGCCTCCTCTCCGGAACGCAATCGCTTCGCTGGATTACGTTCCGGGTTTGGACGGGGACACGGACTGCGCTGAGTCTCGCGTCCGCGTAAACGCGAGCCGTGCTGAGTTTTTGGTTGGTATATGAAAAAAAAGAACAATTTCAGATGGGTCATAAGCGTCACGCTCACGGGCGCGGCCGTGTCGGCCGGGTTTACGTTGGCGTCGTCCGGATCCCCGGGAAAAGCGGGCTATGCGGCGTCGTTTTTATTTCTGCTCGCGTTTATCTTGCTGGGCATCCTGTTTGACATGATCGGCGTGGCCGTGACGGCGGCGACGCCGGGGCCGCTCCACTCTATGGCGGCAAGACGAGAGCGCGGCGCGGCGGAGGCTATATCACTCGTAAAAAACGCCGAGAAAGTTTCCAGCGTCTGCAACGACGTCGTGGGCGATATAGCGGGCATAATCAGCGGGACCATGTCGGCTGTCATAGCCTCGCGGCTTGTCGCGCGTTTCTCGGCGGAGACGATACTGCTGCAGCTGTGCATATCCGCCGCCGTGACGGGCATGACGATCGGCGGAAAGGCTCTGGGGAAGACGGCGGCCATCAACAACAGTACCGCGATAGTTATCAGGACCGGCAGACTCATACATCTGTTATCGGCGCCATTCCGCGTCAGGACGGCCGCGAGGCGTAGGAAGTGAAAGCGGCGGGAATATGGAAAACACGGAGATAACGAGGTTGCGTATCATTTGGATATATTAAATGAAATCAACTCGCCGGCGGATGTCAAGCGGCTTGACGAGAAACAGCTCCCGGAGCTGTGCGCGCGGCTGAGATCATACCTGGTCGCGAATGTGGCGAAGACGGGAGGCCATCTGGCGTCGAATCTCGGGGTGGTTGAACTGACGGTGGCGATACACCGCGTCTTTGATACGGCGAGGGACAGACTTGTGTTTGACGTCGGACACCAGTGCTACGTACACAAGCTGCTTACGGGGCGGAGGGAGAGATTTGCCACCCTGCGCAGCCTGAACGGTCTGGCGGGCTTTCCGAAACCTTCGGAGAGCAGACACGACGCCTTCACGGCGGGTCACGCGTCTAATTCCATATCGGTGGGGCTTGGCATGGCGCGCGCGCGCACGCTGTCGGGGCAGAATTTTTCGGTGATATCCGTTATCGGCGACGGCGCGCTCACGGGTGGTCTGGCGTATGAGGCGCTGGAGGATGCCGGTGAGAGCGGAGAGCCGTTTATAATTATCCTGAATGATAACGGGATGTCCATAAACGGTAATGTCGGCGGCATAGCGAAATATCTGTCGCGACAGAGATTGAAGCCGTCTTACGCCGCTTTTAAGAGACGGTACAGGCGTCTTCTGGAAATCGTGCCGGGCGGGCGGAAAATATACAGGTTCACGCACGGCGTAAAGAGCGCCGTGAAAGAGGCGCTGCTGCATTGCAGCATGTTTGAGGAGATGGGTCTGCAATATTTCGGCCCGATAAACGGACACGACATAACACGGCTCGTCGAGGCGTTTGAGTGGGCGAAGGGACTTACGGAGCCTGTGCTGATACACGTGATAACGCAAAAGGGCAGGGGGTACGCGTACTCCGAGCGGACGCCGGACAAATATCACGGCGTGCCGCCGTTCGACGAGGCGTCCGGCCTGATTTGCGGACCGGGCGACACTTTCTCGTCCGTGTTCGGCGGGGAACTCGTCGATCTCGCGCGAGAGGACGCCAGAGTGTGCGCGATAACGGCGTCGATGACCGAAGGTGTCGGACTGACGGAATTTGCCGCGCGCTATCCCGAGAGATTTTTCGATGTCGGCATTGCCGAGGGGCACGCGGCCTCAATGGCCGCGGGATTGGCGAGCGCCGGGCTTGTGCCTGTGTTTGCCGTGTACTCAACTTTTTTACAGAGGTCGTACGATATGCTTCTGCACGATATTTGCATACCGGAACTGCATGTCGTTCTGTGTGTGGACAGGGCGGGACTCGTCGCGGGCGACGGCGAGACGCATCAGGGCGTGTTCGACGCCGCGTTTCTCGCGACGGCGCCCGGTATGACGGTGCTGTGTCCCGCAAGCTTCGGCGAGCTGCGCGATATGCTCAGGTACGCCGTTTCGGAGCTTGATGGACCCGTTGCCATCCGGTATCCGCGCGGTCCGCAGGGGGCGTACGGCGGCGCGGGCGCGGACGCCTCGAGGATTGTGCGCGAGGGCGGGGACGTCACCATAGCGACGTACGGGGTTATGGTGAATATCGCGCTTGATGCCGCGGAGATGCTGCGCGGCGAGGGCGTATCCGCGGAAGTAGTAAAGCTGGGGCGTATAAATCCACTTGACTGCGGCGATATAATATCATCCGTAAGCAAGACGGGCAGACTGCTCGTGCTGGAGGACAGCGCGTCGCCGTGCTGTGTGGGCGAGAGAATAACGGCGTCGCTTGCGGTGGCGGGCCGTGCGCCGGAGAGCGTGACGCTTCTCAACGCGGGCGGCGGGAGCGTTCCGTGCGGTTCGCTCGACGAGCTGCGCGCGCTGTGCGGGATCGACGCGGCGAGCGCGGCGAGCGCGGCGCTCACGGCGGTGGGCCGGTGAGCAGGGTGAGGCTGGACGTCCTGCTGGGGCGGCGCGGGATATTAGAGGGTCGGGAGCGCGCGCGCGCCGCCATCATGAGCGGCGAGATATTTGTGGACGGACGCAGGGCCAACAAGCCCGGCGAACCGGTCGATGAGGGCTGCGGGATAGAATATCGGGGCGGCGGAAAGAAGTACGTCAGTCGCGGCGGCTTGAAATTGGAAAAGGCGCTTGATTTCTTCGCGGTGTCGCCCGAGGGCCGCGTGTGTCTCGACTGCGGCGCCTCTACGGGAGGTTTCACGGACTGCCTTTTACGCCGTGGCGCCGGTCGGGTGTACGCCGTGGACGTGGGGTACGGCCAGCTCGCGTGGAGTTTGAGGAATGATCCGCGCGTCGCTGTCATGGAGAGAACCAACATAAGGTATGTCACGCCCGATATGTTTCCGGAACATATCGGACTGGCTGTCGCGGACGTCTCGTTCATATCGCTCGCGCTCGTCCTGCCCGCGATACGCGCGCTGATGGAGGACGGAGCGTGGTCTGTGTGCCTTGTGAAGCCGCAGTTTGAGGCCGGGCGCGGCAAGGTGGGAAAAAAAGGCGTTGTGCGAGACATCGGAACGCATGTAGAGGTGCTTCGCGGCTTTGCCAGAAACGCGGAGAACGCAGGCTTCGCGTTTTGCGGGCTTACGTTTTCACCCGTCAAAGGTCCGGAGGGGAATATCGAGTATCTCGGACTGCTCTCAGCGGGCGGAGAAGCGCCGGGGAGGCCGAATATCGAGGCCGTAGCGGAACAGGCGCATTCGGAACTCTACCGCCCGGGCAGCGGGCGGCCCGATACGGGAAGCGGAGGTGGTTAGGTGAAAAAGGTCGTCCTTTGTCCAAACGCGAGCCGGGACGTAAATTTTGAGACATCGCGCGAGGTCGGGCGGCTCCTGGGCGGCAGCGGAATACAGTCGGTGTTGTGTCCGCTGCCCGACTTCGACGACGGACGCGGTACGGGTAGCGGAGGGTACGCGGAGCTTGTGGCGCGTCTCGCGGACGCGGATGTGATAATAGCGTTCGGCGGAGACGGCACGATATTGCGCACGGCGCGCGCCGCCGCAGGATACGGAGTGCCTGTGCTCGGCGTGAATCTCGGGGGCAAAGGCTTTATGGCGGAGATTGAGCGCGGCGGTATCGGCGTGATACCGGGCGCTCTCGCGGGCGGCTTCGGCGCCGAGAGCCGCATGATGCTCGACGTCGAACTCAGGAGAGGTGAGAAGGTGATGTGCGAGGATTTCGCGCTCAACGACGTCGTCATAGGCGGTATGACGAAAGTCGTGGATATAACGCTGTACGGCGACGGAAACGTGATCTCGGAGTTGAGCGGCGACGGTGCGGTGATCGCGACGCCGACAGGCTCCACGGCTTATTCGCTGTCGGCGGGCGGGCCGATAGTCGAACCGTCCGCGCGGAACATACTTATAACGCCCGTATGCGCGCATATGCTGAAAGCGCGCCCGTTCGTGCTGGCGTCCGAGCGACTCGTATCGGCAAGACTTGGAAAGGTCAGGCAAAATCCGGCGTATATGTCCGTTGACGGCTGCGATTATGTGGAGTTGAGAGCGGGCGACATCATAAACGTCAGAGAGTCGAAGAAAAAGGCGCTTTTCGCGCGGCTGTCCGGCAGCAGCTTTTACAGAAAGGTGAGCGAGAAGCTTGGGGAACCCATGTAACCGCCGCGCCGCCGCGCGGGGCGGCGGCGCGGCAAAGGGCGGCGCGGCGTCTCCT
>JAITKI010000114.1 GCA_031278515.1 Oscillospiraceae bacterium
TCGCTGTACTGCGAGGGACGATTGGAGATCGACGGCAAAATTGTGAGGATAAAGGGCGCGAGAAGCGACGTCGAGAGGGGACGGTCTGACAGTGAGCCGCAATGACGTTACCGGCGGCGCGTCTTTTGACGGCAAGACCGGATATACCTTCGCAAAATTTCTTGAGGAGTATCTTTCGAAGCGCCGCTATCCGGGACGCGGGATAATCCTCGGCGGCGATATGCTCGTATATTTCATAACGGGCCGCAGTGAAAACAGCCGCAACCGCGTATTGCGCCGAACTATGGACGGCGTACGCACGGAGGCTTTCGACCCGAACAAGCTGACCGACCCGAGTCTTGTCATCTACAACGCCGTAAGGCGCGCGCCGGACGGCTTCGTCGTGTCGAACGGCGCCCAGACGGACAACATACTGCGCGCGCTTCTGCGGCATGACGTCGGCGGTCTCGGCCATGCCGTCGGCGCGTTTAAGAGTGTCGTGTACGGACTCAGCTTCGAGCCGGATCCCCCGCTGTACACCCCGCGCATATCGGGCTATCTCGACAGAACCAACCGGCTGTATGAAATCGCCATAGCGCGGAGCTATAAGGCGGGCGCCCGCGTCGGCTGCGAGCGCAGAGCGTGGACATATCACGGCGGCGGTGCGCGTTTCATCTCCACATACGACGACGACGGCGGCCCGCCGCCGTCCTTTCCCGGCGAGCCGATACATATAACGGACGTCCCGCGCGACTGCGTCGCGACGGGGGAGCTGGTTTGGAACGCGCTTGACTCCGAAAACCGCGTCGCGCTGTATTCACTGACCTTTGACGAGAAAGTCTGCCGTGACATAATAATCAACGAACGTGAGGATGAACGCGTATGACGGAGCTTGAGCTCAAATACGGCTGCAATCCGGATCAGAAACCGGCGCGTGTTTTCACGCGGGACGGCAAGCTGCCCATAACCGTCCTGAACGGCCGCCCGGGATATATCAATCTGCTCGACGCGCTGAACTCATATCAGCTCGCGCGCGAACTGCGCGATGCCCTGGGACTTCCGGCGGCGGCAAGTTTCAAGCACGTCTCACCGGCGGGCGCAGCGATCGGACTGCCGCTTGGCGAGACGGAGCGGGCGATGTATTTCGCGCCGGAGGGGGAGCTTTCCGCGCAAGCCTCGGCGTATATCCGCGCGCGCGGAGCGGACAGGGTCAGCTCCTACGGCGACTGGGCGGCGCTCTCCGACGAGTGCGACGAGGACACGGCGCGCGCGCTTGCCCCGGAGGTCTCAGACGGCGTCGTCGCCCCGGGCTTTACGGAGCGGGCGCTTGAAATCCTGCGGAAGAAGCGGCGCGGCGGCTATGCCGTCGTACAAATTGACCCGGATTACGTACCCGCGCCGACGGAGCGCCGCGACGTGTACGGGATAACGTTCGAGCAGGGGCGGCACGGCGTGAAAATCGACGAATCGCTGCTCAAAAATATCGTCACGAAAAACGGGAATATACCGGACTTCGCGCGGCGCGATCTCATAATCGCGCTCATAACGCTGAAATACACGCAGTCAAACTCCGTGGCGTACGCGAAAGACGGCGGCGCGATAGGCATAGGCGCGGGACAGCAGAGCCGAATACACTGCACGCGGCTGGCGGGCGGCAAAGCGGACAATTGGTACCTGCGGCGACATCCCAAGACGCTCGCCCTGCCGTTTTTGCCCGGCATCCCGCGCCCGACGCGCGACAACGCCATCGACTTGTACATATCGGACGACTGCGCGGACATCCTCTCGGACGGCGCGTGGCAGGGCGTCTTCGCGTCACTCCCCGCGCCGCTGGAACCGAACGAGCGGCGCGAGTGGCTTTCCGGAATGACGGACGTATCCCTCGGCTCCGACGCGTTTTTCCCGTTCGGCGACAACATAGAGCGAACGGCGCGTTCCGGCGTACGCTACATAGCGCAACCCGGCGGCTCCGTCCGCGACGGGGACGTCGTCACGGCCTGCGACAAATACGGCATGGTCATGGCGTTCACGGGGGTGCGGCTGTTTCTGCACTGATAGAAGCGGGAGGTTTTATGAAAGTTCTTGTTGTGGGAGGCGGAGGGCGCGAGCACGCGATATGCGCGGCTTTGAATCGCTCGCCGCGCGTTGATAAACTGTACTGCGCTCCCGGCAACGGCGGCATTGCGGAAGTCGCCGAGTGCGTCGGTATTTCGGCGACAGATATCGAAGCGCTTGAAATGTTCGCCCGCTCGCGCGCGGATTACGTCGTGGTGGCGCCGGACGACCCCCTGGCGCTTGGACTCGTAGACGCGCTTGAGGCGGCGGGAGTGCGCGCGTTCGGCCCGCGTAAAGACGCCGCGCTCATTGAGAGCAGCAAGGTGTTCTCAAAAGACTTGATGAAAAAATACGGCATACCGACGGCGCGCTACGCCGCGTTCACGGACGCGGACGACGCCATACGATATATAAGGGAGCAGGGCGCGCCGATTGTCGTCAAGGCGGACGGCTTGGCACTCGGCAAGGGCGTCGTCGTCGCGGACAGCGTCTCCGCCGCCGAGGACGCCGTGCGCTCAATGATGCTCGAAAATAAATTCGGGAAATCCGGCGCGCGCGTCGTCGTCGAGGAATATATGACCGGACCTGAGGCGACCGTACTCGCGTTTACTGACGGTAAGGCGCTCGTCCCCATGATATCCTCTCAGGATCACAAGCGGGCGTATGACGGCGACGAGGGACCGAATACGGGCGGAATGGGCGCCATTTGCCCGTCCCCGAATTACACTCCCGAGCTCGCCCGAATTTGCATGGACACAATTTTCAAGCCTACGATAGACGCGCTGCGCGCCGAGGGCAGGCCGTTCAAGGGCGTGCTGTACTTCGGACTCATGCTCACGCCGTCCGGGCCGCGCGTCGTTGAGTATAACGCGCGCTTTGGCGACCCGGAGGCGCAGGCGGTGCTTGAGATGCTTGACGGCGATCTGCTCGATATCATGGAGGCGGTGACGGACGGGCGTCTCGCGGAAGCGGATGTAAAATGGAAGCGGGGCGCGTCCTGCTGCGTCGTCATGGCGTCGGGAGGGTATCCCGGGCAGTACGAAAAGGGGAAGGTCATACGCGGCATGGATGAACTCCCGCCCGGCGTCACAGTGTATCACGCCGGTACGATGAGAGAAAACGGCAAATACGTCACGCGCGGCGGACGCGTGCTCGGAGTGACGGCGCGCGGGGATACGCTCGCCGACGCTGTGGAAAAGGCATATTCCGGCGTCGGTCTGATTTCCTGGGACGGAGCGCACTACAGGACGGACATCGGGAGGCGGGCGCGTTGACGCCCGAACCGTTGATCCGCAGAGGAGAAGACGACGCCATATGAGAGGACTTTGCAACCTGCACGCGCATACGACATACGCGGACGGCGCGAACACATGCGAGGAGATGGTACTCGCCGCCGCGCGCGCCGGCTTCGAGTCGTTTGGAATATCCGAACATTCCTATGTCAGCGTCGAGAAGGATGAGCTTGCAAATCTGACGCCGGAGAGCGCGCCCAAATTTCTCGCTGAAATGCGCGGATTGAAAGAAAAATACGCGGACAAACTCGCGGTCTTTGCGGGCATAGAGTTGGATATTCTCGGCGACGCGACGACAGACGGTTTCGAATACATCATCGGCTCCGCGCATTTTATTCATAAGTGCGGCGAATACCGTTTCGTAGACGACGGGCGAGACGGCCAGCGCATCACCGCCGACCGGTTCTTCGGAGGCGATTTTTACGCGTTTGCGGAGGAGTACTATGAGACGGAGTCAACCGTCGCGAGCGTCACGAACTGCGATATTGTGGGACACTTCGACCTCATCAATAAAAATAATGAGGGCGGGCGCCTGTTTGATACCGCGAGTCCGCGCTACCGCGCGGCGGCCGTCGAATCCATGAAGGAGATTTTAAAGACGCAAAGGCTATTTGAGCTCAACACGGGCGCGATGTACCGAATCGGCCGCACGGCGCCGTATCCGGAACCGTGGCTCTTGCGTGAGCTGCTTGAGCGCGGCGGCGAGGTGATACTGTCAAGCGACAGCCACGCCGTCGAGTCGATTGACTACATGTTTCCCGAGATGGAGGCACTCCTCCGCTCCGTCGGCTTCAAATACCGCAAGATACTGACGACCGCCGGGTTTACGGACATCCCGCTGCGATAGCCCCGCGCGGAGCGCGATTCCGGGACGCAATTTATCCTTGACATGCGGTCTCATACGCGATAGAATGAGACCGCCGTTCGGAAGCGGCGCGCGGGGCGCGCCAAAAACAGGACGGGTTTTCCATACGGAGAGATCGCGTAGCTGGTCGAGCGCGCATGATTGGAAATCATGTATACCGCAAGGTATCGAGGGTTCGAATCCCTCTCTCTCCGCCAAAATACAAAACCCCCGCAGGACTGTCCTGCGGGGGTTTTGCTATGCCTGGACTGCGTTCGCGGGCCTTTGCGGCGTCTCACGAATGGGACGCGCCTATCATAAATGATAGCAAAAATGCGCGTTTGAAAAGAGTAATTGCTAACAAAAATGCTAATGAAAATGTTAACCACACGCGCGGCTGCATAGACAGTGCGCAACCGCGCGTATCCGCATTCACGCGCTCTTTACGCCCGTAATCGGATTCGTACCCTTCTCGTAGTCCTCCCTGGGCGCGTCGGCCAGCACCGCCGCCAAAGCGCCGCTGTTCCCGAACGGATTGTTGCTCGGCTTCCAGCTTGTATTTTGCATTTGCCACAGCGCCGCGCGCTGCGGATTGTTAAGCCCGGCAATCGCGCGAATCGCCGCCGCCGCCTCATCCTGACTCGGAGAACCACCATTTGTATCGACATCAAAGACATTGCCAAGATATTCGACCCAAATAGACGGCGTGACACCGTAGGCCGCCACCGCCTCCAGCTTGTAATAATTGACGGCATCAGTGTGCGCCTTTATGGCCGCCATCTGGTCGGCCTGCGAAACGCCGCTCTTCACAATTGCCGCGTACCGCTGCTTATCCACAATCTGCGGGTTATCGTCAATCTTCCTAAGCGCCATGACGGCGCGCGCCATCTTCTCCGCGCCCGCGCGTGACGCCCCGTTATCCGTGTACTCGAGATAATTGTTGAGCGCCGTATCGTTCTCGCGGAACGTCAAATATGAATTGACAGAAAGCCCCGTTTTCATCGCCTTGACATACTTGTCGTATGCCGGCTGCTTCCCGTTTGTGACCGGCACAAGAGCCTTCATGGCGCCGCGCTTCTCCGCCGCCGAATAATTACCCGTAAGCACCGCCTCGTACTCCTGCCCATTAGAAACCGCCTTATTCCCCTCAAGCGGCTCCAGACGCGCGATAGTCGCCGTCATGGCGTTTGCCGACTTGACGGAAACACCCGCGTCGCGCAGTTTTGTATTCAACGGCGTTCCATCGCCCGTATACCCCAAAACCCACAACGCCGACTTTTGCTCGTCCGTCAAATCCGTCATAGCGTCAAGAGTATCGGCGATTTCCGCGTTTGAATACGACCCGTGACCCGGCTCGCCCTCCGGCTCGTCGTACAACTTACGCACCTGCGCGTACAAAAGGTACGCCGCCTCCGGAACACCCGCATCACGCGCCCTTATGGCCGCCGCCGCCGCGCCGTTCACCTCTATATCCGTGTTCTCATCGAGCGTCAAGCCCCGCGCCGTCGCGGAAATCTGCTCGTCAAGCGCCGCCTTCATCTCCGGCGTCAGCAGCTTGTACGCCTCATAAGCCGAAGCGTCGCCCGACAGCGCGGCCAGAGCGCTGTCCGCGGCGTCCGCAAGCGGCTTTTGCGCTAACGCCCGCGCGCGAATAGCCGCGTCAATCTGCTGTTGAGCGCGCCCGTCCTTCCGCAATGCCGCCTCAATGCTCGCGTATGCGTCGGCATCCGGGCGGCTCCCGTAAGGCGACACGCTGAAAAGGATATCGTAGAACACACCCGGACTGCCGCTGACAGAGTAATACCCCTTTGTCAACTGGTACTCGAACAGCGGCATATCGGCCAGACGCAGCGCGTTACGCCCCAAATCCTCCAGCTCGCGAATCGCGTTTTTCATAGGGATACCAAACAGCGCCGAAACAGCCGCCGCCGCGGACTTCATAAAGAACCACGGCGTAGTTTTCGCCTCCTCGCCCTTAATCGCCGACGAGATAAGACCGGCAATCGAATTGTACGCCCTCTCAATCGCCTCGCCCTGCATTGAATCAAGCCCGTAGCCTTGGAACAGACTGAGAAGATCTCGCATATACGGCAGCATACCGAACACCGACGCCGCCAAATCGCCGTCAAGCAGCGCGTTTTCCGTCGTCCCGAACAAATGTTTCAGGAACTTGCTGCCCTCTTCGTCGTCGTCCTTGTCGCGCCACGCGTCCAACGCGCTGCGCACGACAGACCCCAGCAGCATAGACGACATGACCGCCGCGAAAACACGCGCCGCCCTCGCCTTACCGCCCGGCTTACCCGCGTTTACCACAGCCCCGCGCAGTATATTATACGACTTGATACCCTCCGACATAAACGCCGTGGCCGACTTCACAAGCGGATTGTTCGACCTCATAATCTGCGACCTGTGCAGAACCGTATCGACGACCTGCGTGCGGTCAATAATATCGTCAAACCGCTTTGCCACCGCCTCGTAGAACGCTTTTGAGCCGACAGCCAAATCCTTATGCTTCGCCGCTGTCTCATGCTCCACGGCATCCCAGAGCCTTTTCCATGTGACTTGATCCGCCTTGCCGATACCCCATAGCGCCATCTCCGAAACGCTGTGTTTACCCATGATAATATCGGACATCTGCTGCGACGTATCGAGAGAATAGTGACCGCTGTCACGCCACGCGGAAATCGGCGAGTATTCAAGCACCGTATCCCACGTAGATTTCGAGACAGGCAGCAAACCTTGCGCGAGATACCGAGGATCAACCATAGCCGCCGCGCGTAAGTACGCCGTAGGCTGCTGGAGAATCACACGCGCGTTAGCGCCCAGCGCCGAAGCCTTCGTGCTGCGTATGACCTTGGCGTATATACCGCCGCTATCGGCCTTCAAACCGCCGTTCACGTCACGCATCAGCTTCTCCACATACTTCACGGCGCCCGCGCCGAAAGCATTGTCTATGGCGTTTTTAACGCTCACATCGAGCAGCCTGTAGTTCATTACCCGCTCCATGTTGGCAAGTACGCCGACAAACGCGTGATAGCTGCTCATGTGATCGAGCTGACGCGTAATCACATCAAAAATATCCTCGACCACAACGGCGTTATTCGCGCCCTTGACGCGCGATTTAGTCGAGCCGAGATTCACAAGCTTGCCGCCGCCGCTATCGCCCAAATCGGCGTGCGTATCGGATACAAAATTGGTATCGGACACCAGCGGGAAGTAGAACATCTCGGTAAACTTCCTGTAGCCCCACATAGTCATAGAGACCTCGTTGCCCCAAGCCGCCATTTTGTCAAACAGCTTTGACAACCGTTCCGCAACAGCTCTCTGCTCACCGTTAAGAGACTCCAGCATATTCCCGAGATCGCCCGGCGTCAACTTCACAGGCTGGCGCGTCAACTGCGTCGTCAGTTTCCCGTCCGAACCCTTGACAGTTTTCGGCTTTAGCGTGATGCCGCCCCCGAAGTAATGATTTAGCGCCTGCTCCTGCTTACTCTGCAAGAAAAGACTCATAATCTGCGCGTCAGTCAACCGGATAGACTCGCCGCCCGACGTCTTGTACACATCCGACTTCTCGCGCCACGCCTTCAACTGCGCGCGATTAACGCCGTCCAGCGCCTCCTTTACCGCGCTCTGCGCCCACACGACATCCCGAATCTTGATATTCATGCCCTCGCGCAAATCGCGGAACAAATCGTTCATTGCCGGGCCAAGCTCCTCAAACATGCTGAAACTATCAAGCAAATCGACGTTTGTAAACTGCCCCAAAGCGCGTCCGAGCGCCAGCGTGGACGGCGTATACGGCTTTATACGCGCCTGCCCGTAGTTGTAGCGCATCACCTCGCCGGCAAACGCGCTGACAGTCGTCTTTGTACCCTCGCCGAACATCTTGTTATATGACCTCACGCTTGCCGTGACGCCGCGAACAACATCCAGCAAATCGCCAAGCTCGTCGCCCGACATGAGCCGTATCGGCTTTGTCCTCATCACCTCGAAAATCGCGTCCGCCTTATCGAGCAAATCCGGGTCGAGATACAGCGCCGTATCGCCCTCTCTCGCCATTTTCCTGTACATACGCGTCAAGTCGTCCAAACGCGAACGCCGAGCGTCGGCGCTATCCTTTGCCGCCTGTGAAGCGTTCTTACCGGCGGCGGGCGTATCGACATTCACATTGGCAAGAAACTGCGCCACGGCGGCTCGCATATTCTCCGGTATATGCTTTGTGTCTGTCGGACGCCGCAGCAGAACGTCGAGCTCCTTTATCGACGCCTTGATTTTGCCCCTCTTGACCGTGTTGTCGCGGCGTTCACGCGCCCGTATATTAGCCGCCGCGTTCTTGCTCTTCAACTCCCCAATGCGCTTGTTCATACGCTCGTTATCCTTTTCGACACGCGCCTTTAGGCTCGCCCTGTGGCGGTCGCGCAGCTCCGAGCTCTGTTTCTTAAAACTCTCCTTCATGCGTCCGATACGCCTCTCGTACTGTTCGCCCTGCCGCGTCAAGTCCCTGTTCGCGCGGCTGTCCCTGTCAAGCTCCTCGCCCAGTTCGCGCAAATCGGCAAGCTGCGCGAGCCTGTCGGATATCAGCTGCTCATCCACACCCTCCGAGCTGTTCGGCGCGTTACGCAAGTCGCGCAGACGCCTCGCCTCGTCGTCCAGCACGCTCTTGTTCGCGTACGCCTCGTCAACGACGTCCAGAATCTGACGCCACCTATCCAGAGGATGTGTGATACTGTTCGGGAAAAAGCCCTCTCCGAACTCGCTCTGCAATTGCGTATACATGCCGTCAGGCGTTTCGCCGCCCTTATTCACCAGCTTAATCTTGCCGAAATACCGTTTACGCATATCGCCGTATGAATCGAAACCGTAGTCCGAGCCGTCGCCCTTGTCCCGCTCCGCGAACGACACGGGCGACGTGCGCAAGTACCTCCGGATAGCCGCGTACTCCGACTCCATACCCATAGCGGATTCAATTCGCTCGTAATCCGCCTCCGACAACGACAATTTTTGCGCCCCGGCGTCAGAACCCC
>JAITKI010000104.1 GCA_031278515.1 Oscillospiraceae bacterium
GACGCGCTGCGTATGCTCCCGCCTCTGACAATAACATATGAGGAAATCGACGCGGGGCTTGCGATTCTGAAAAATACGCTGGAACAAACGTAAGGAAAGAATATTTTCGTTTGTAGCGATTTTCGCTCTCTCGTTCTTTTCGCCTACGGCGAAAATAATTTTTGCGGCGGAGTGCGTCTCGTGCGACAGAGCAAAAATTGTTATATTTCGCGTTTTCCGGGGATTTATTCCCCGGAAAACGCTCTTTGCGGGCCGCGCACGGCGAGAGCCAAGCTTCCGTGACTCGTTTGTGATGGCGAAGCCATCACAAACGAAATTATTCAATTCACTCCGCCGCAGGGCGGCAAAAAACACCCCTGTCGGTTGTAATCGTGCGAAATATCTGGTATGATGTCTGCGTAAGGCGGTGGGAAACAGTTGTTATCTGAAAACTTGAGCGGCGCGCTGCGGACCGTGGCGGGCGCGTTGCAGGCGCCCGTCGTCGCCGCGTTGCTGCTGATGATGGCGGGAGCGGCGTTCCTGCTCGGATCGCTTGCGGTCGAGGCGTTCACGGAGCGGTTGCGGTTACGTGAGCGACTGCCGGAGCTTGCGGACAAGCTTCGCGCGGGGGGCGCAGCCGTCGAGTCCGTGATACGCGGCAGCGGTCTGCTGAGACGGCAGAAAGCGGCGCTCATCGAAATAACAAAGCACTCCGCGCTGACCGCCGCAATGCGCGAGGCGCTCGCCGTCAAACTCGTGCGCTCTGAGCGCGAGCATTACGAAGGGCTTGTGCGCGTGTCGGATATGATAGTGCGTCTGGGGCCGACTTTCGGACTGCTGGGTACGCTCATACCGCTAGGACCCGGCATAATCGCGCTGGGGCGCGGGGATACGCACACGCTCTCGCAGTCGCTGCTCACGGCGTTTGACACGACGATAGCCGGCCTCGTCGCGGCGGCCGCGGCGCTCATAGTTTCGGCGGTGCGCAAGAAATGGTACGCGGACTATATGGCCACGCTTGAAATGATAGCGGAATGTGTGCTTGAACAGCTCGCGGAGACGGAGGCCGACGCTTTGAGAGGTGATGAGGTTTGAGGAATATGCGTGGAGGGCGGCTCGGCGGGCGGTGGTCCGCAGGAGCCTTCGGGGACGACGGGCTTAACCCGACGGACGGACTTTCAAACCTCGCGGACGTCATGCTGGTGTTCGCGTGCGGCCTTATGCTGGCGCTCGTGATAAACTGGAACGTTGACATCTCGCCGAAAGAAAACGGCGCGGCGGATGAGTTCGCGCGGGATACGGAGGTGGCCGGAGGGGGGAGCGTGGAACTTGACGCGGACGCGCAATACGAACAGATCGGAGAGGGTGTGCTCTACCGCGACGTGGCCACCGGCAAGACGTACCTCGTCACGAGGGAGTCGGAGGGGTGACGGGACGCCTACGGCGCGTCTCGCGGCGCCTCGCGTTGGCGCTGGCGTTGGCGTTGGCGCTCGGCGGGTGCGGGAAGGCCGATACGGACGCCGCGATATCGGAGTACGCCGACGCGGAGATCGTAATCTCCGGACTGGCCGACCGGGAATTCGCCGTGACGCCCGGGGAACTGGCAAAGCTTGACGTCGTCTCCGCGACGGGCGTCGGGCAGTCGGCGAAGGCGGGAACGGTCAGAGGCGCCGGCCCGACGCTCGAAACATTTCTCGCGCAATACGGCAGATCGCCGGATGAATTCGCGCTCGCGCGGTTCATCGCGTCGGACGGCTATCGCGTCACGCTGCATGAGAAGTCTCTCGCCGAAAGCGAGATAATTATGGCGATAACGAGCGGCGGCGGGGCGCTGCCGCAGTCGGAGCGCCCGATGAGGCTCATCATACCGGGCGCGGAATCAAACCGGTGGATATACGCCGTCGAGAGAATCGAATTTGAATTGAGGTCATCTGAATGAAAAAAATCCTATCGGCGCTGCTGGCGTTTGTCTTTGCCGCGCTGTGCGCGCCGCGCGTCGCGGCCAAGACGACGCCCGCGGGGCAGACGGTCGGCAGCGTGCTGTTTTACGTCACAAACGACAAGGAAGAGGAGATACTCGTATCGCAGATACCCGTCTCCGTGATGGAGGCGGACATGAAGGCGGGAAAAATAGACGACACCGTCCACAATTACAGTCTGCTCGACCGTTTTGTGACGACGCTTCATCAGGAGGCGCAGGGCTTCACGGTCATGGAATTTATAGATTACGCCCGGGGTAAATCGACGCTCGACGCCCTGCGGGAGACGCCTCTGTCGCTGTCCGGGAAGTCCGAAGTCAGCTTTTGGGAGATCGACCAGACGGGCTACGATGAGCTCGACACGTACACGTACGGCGAACTCTACGGGACTCCGCGATATAATTTCCCGCTGCTGTATGAATACTGGGATTATGAGAAACAGGATTATTACGATCCGGAGGGCAAGCTGACGCGCGAGCAGGTCGTCGACAAGATCTTCGCAAACGGCGTGCCTGAGACCGTGATATTGTCCGTACGGGCGTTCTCTCAGCGCTATATGGTCACGAGCGAGAAATTTCGCGTCGACTACAACATGGAAAACTACTGGAACGAACGGCAGCTTCTCGACAACGAGCGCACCATCCGCCTAATGAAGCCCATGACGCGCGCGGAGCTGTACGACAAGACTCCCACGGCGTCTGACACACGATACTGGACGGCGAATATACGACTGTCCATGGACGCGGCGCCGGATATTGAGAGCCGGGGAGAAGTGGCCGCGCCGACGGCCGTCATGACGGAGGCGGACGACAGCTATTACATCAGATTCAACTGCGCGACGCCCGGGGCGACGATTTTATACAATCATAATTTCGTCTCGCCGAGCTACACGCCGACATCTCCGTATGGCGACGGACCCGTCATAGTTCCGAAAGAGTATTTCAAATCCGGAAAAGTGACAATGACCGCGCGCGCGGTGCGCGAGGGATATACGGACGCGGGCGTTGTGACGCTGACGCTTGAATCGTCGGGCAGGGAAGAAAATCCCGAGAGCCATTCGGCGTATTCCGACGTGCCGGAGGACGCGTGGTACGCGACAGCCGTGGATTATGTCATGGACAACGGGCTGTACGACCTCACGGGCAAGAACGCGTTTTCGCCGGACGCCCCGATGACGCGCGCCATGCTGGTCACGGCGCTGTACCGCCTGGAGGATTCGCCCGTGGGCGCCTTGACGAACAAATTCTCCGACATCACGCGCGGAACGCCCCTTTCGGCCGCGGTGAGCTGGGCGTATGACGCGGGTATCGTAAGCGGATACCCGGACGGGACGTTCAAACCGGACGACCGGATTACGCGGCAGGAGATCGCCGCGATGATCTGCAGATACTCAGCGGAGATCGGCGGCGGGCGGACGGAGACTGACAGTTCGGAATACGAAAGATTTACGGATATAGGCGAGGTGGCCTACTGGGCGGAGGACGAGATGCGCTGGGCGGTCGGCGCCGGCGTCATCAACGGCATGGACGACGGCACGGTAAGTCCGCGCGGCGTCGCCACAAGGGCGCAGGTCGCGCAGATGCTGCTGAATTATCGGCAAGCGGCGCGATGAGAAGACTCGTATCGGCGTTGGCCGCCGCCGTTCTCCTGCTCTCGCTCGCGATAAATGCGCCGGCAAAGACGCTGCAATCGGCAAAGGGCGAGAACATATTTTTTTACGCGTCGGACGACGGCGGTAAGGCGGTGCTGTTGAAAGTGATACCGCTCGGGGAACTGAAAAAACTGGCGCACGGGCAGCTAAGCGGGGACAACTACTATATCTCGTCCACCGACAACTACCCCGCCACGCAGTACTGCGAGGCGCGCGGAATAACGATTCCCGAGTTCGTCGAGTATGTCAAAAGCGTCACGAGCGCTGAAAACGCGGGGAAAATAACTTTCTCCGGAGGGGATACGATACGCCTGATGGCGACGGATTCGTATGGCGGATACAACAGAAGCTGGACGTATGACGAGCTGTATTCTGTCCCGAGGTATTATTTTGAGGGACTGTTCGATCCCGCAACGGGGTGGAACACGGGCTGGGAGACGGCCGGGGAAGATAGCTCCAAATTCGGCGTGACGCTCGAGGAATATAACGCGCTGTATAAGGACACGGATCCGTACTACTCCGACAAACGCGCCGTTTTTGAGGGCGGCGTACCGACGGCGCCGATCCTGGCGACGGAATCGTTTTCCGGGCGCACGACGTCCGCCGCTCTCGTCGCGTCGACAGAAATCGGCATAGCGGAAAAGATCGCCGCCAACGGCGGCAAGGCGGCCGGCAGTCTGCGGGACGCGCTGGAGGACACGTGGTCTTTGCGCCTGTCCCTGCCTATGACCGAGGCCGATCTGATGGCGGCGCACCGCACGGCGTTTGACAACTTCAAGTGGATATACAACCTGCGGCTTGATATGGAGGACGCGTCCGCCGTTACGACGCGCGGCTCGGTGGCAGCGCCCGCCGCGACGGTCAAGCCGGGCGCCGGCGCGTCCGGGAGCGACTCCCTCACCATAGAAATATCGTGCGAGACGCCGGGTTCATCGATATACTACTCGTTTGACGGCGCGCCGCAGATACCGTACGAAGGCCCCGTCTCCGTCGATACGAAGGGCCGCGACCTCGCGGCGAATCCCATCGCTTTCTACATGACCGCAGTGCGCGAGGGCTATGACGACGCCGGCATAATCGCCGTGAAATACCCCGGACTCGCGCCCGCGTTCCGGACACTGTACAGCGCGATGGCGGGCGAACGGCTGACTTTTGAGGCGCATCCGGACGTGACGGCGGACGACTGGGAGCGTTGGTCGGACGCGGTTACGTTTGTCACGCTGAAAACGCCCTCGTCGGGCGGATACGCGCGGATAGACGGAGACAAGATGGCGGCGGACGCCGATTCGGGGACGGTGACTTTTGACGGCTCGCTGTTCCCCGTGACGGGATCGTACAGCTTTGTGTTCCACGCAGAGGGCTACGCCGACAAATCCGTGTCGGTCACGATGAAAAAACCGGCGCCGGAAATCACCGTGAGACCGGCCGCGCTCGGCGCGCCCGTCGTATTCCTGTTTGACGACTCGGATTACCTCGGCGGACTGTCGCTCTATGTCACGCCGCCGGGAGGCGACGGCACGGCGATAGCGTCGGGGTATTTTGACCGCTCTCGCGGCGGCGGAGCGATATTAAAGGCGTCGTACTTTGACGGCGCGTCGTGCGCCGTCACGGCGCCGGGCGAGTATAAGTTCAGTCTTGTGAACAGCCGCTATGAGCCGGGGACGGTCGATGTGACGGTTGAGATAGGGGACGCCGGTATTCCCGAACTCGACGATGTGGCGCCGGACGACTGGTATTACGACGCCGTCCGGTACGCGCTCGCCGCCGATTTGATCGAGCCGTCCGGAGCGCAATTCGGGGCGGGGCAGCCGATGAAACGCGCCGATCTCGCTGTCGCGCTGTACAGACTGAGCGGAGCGGAGACAGGGGAGCAGACGGTTTCCGGCGCCGCGGCCGGCTTTTCCGACGTGAGCGGAGGCGCCGGGGCCGACGCCGTCGCGTGGGCCGCTCAGGCGGGGATAATCAAGGGCTTCGGCGACGGCACTTTCCGCCCCGACGCGAATATCACGCGTGAGCAGCTGGCCGCAATGCTATATCGCTGCGCGATGATAACGGGCGGCGGGCGGGCGGCGGTTGACAGTTCGCGGTACGGGGAGTATTCGGACGCGGACGATGTCGCGGATTGGGCGGAGGACGCGATGCGCTGGGCCGTCGGTGCCGGCGTTATAAACGGCGCGGACGGAAAGTTGGTCCCGCGCGGCGCGGCGACGCGAGCGCAGACGGCCGGGATGATGCTCAATTACAATCTCGCGGTCTGACGCGAAGCGGTATCGTTTGTCACGGCCCCGCGCCGCGACAAACGCGGTGATTCTAACTAAAGATTCGGAGCGTTTTCGGATGGGTTTCACAGTCGGCATAGATATTGGAAGCACGACAGTCAAGACAGTTGTGCTCTCGGAAAGCGGCGAACTGCTGTTCCGCGCGTACGAGCGGCATTTTTCGAGAGCGAGGGAGAAGGCGGCGCAGCAGCTTCGCGGCGCGCGCGGGCTTCTGGGCGGGCGAGAGGCGGCCGTCGTGATAACGGGCTCGGCGGGTCTGGGAGTGTCTAAGGCGTCTGGCATACGCTTTGTGCAGGAGGTGTACGCCACGGCGTCGGCGGTGCGCAGATACGTGCCGGACGCCGACGCGGCGGTTGAATTGGGCGGCGAGGACGCGAAAATCATATTTTTCGGAGACAGTCTTGAGGAGCGTATGAACGGCTCGTGCGCGGGGGGGACGGGCGCGTTTATCGACCAGATGGCCACGCTCCTGAACGTCGGTGTGGGCGAGCTCGACGAACTCGCGCTGCGCTGCGAGCGCGTATACCCTATAGCCTCGCGCTGCGGGGTGTTCGCGAAGTCCGACATACAGCCCATACTGAATCAGGGCGGACGCCGAGAGGACGTCGCCGCGTCGATATTCCAGGCGGTCGTGGATCAGACCGTCGCGGGACTGACGCAGGGTCGAGAGCTTACGGGTAAAATTGTCTTTCTCGGCGGCCCGCTCACGTATCTCAAGGGTCTCAGGATGCGATTTACCGAGACGCTGAAGCTGGATTCGGAACACGCGGTTTTCCCGGACGACGCCGACTGCTTCGCGGCGCTCGGCGCCGCGGCTCTCTGTGAGCGCGGCGACGCGGCGCCGTTCGACGACACGCTCGAGCTGCTGGAGCGCTCCGCGGACTGCGCGGCGCTCGCGGACACGCTTGAACCGCTGTTTAACACGCGTGAGGAATACGACGCCTTCAGAGCGCGTCACGGCGCGGCGGCGCCGCCCGTGTGCGACGCCGAGAGGTATGAGGGCGCCGGGTACTTGGGCATAGACGCCGGCAGCACTACAACAAAGCTCGTTCTTATCTCTCCGGACGGGGGCATACTCTACGATCATTACGGCCCGAATATGGGAGATCCCGTCTCCGTCGTGCTCGAATGTCTGCGCGAGATTCGCGCGAGATTCGACGGTCGCGTGGATATTAAGGCGTGCGCCGCGACGGGCTACGGCGAAGACCTCGTCAAGAACGCGTTCGGCGCCGACCTCGGCATAGTCGAGACGATGGCGCACTACAGGGCGGCGCGCTATTTTGAGCCCGACGTGGACTTTATCATTGATATCGGCGGGCAGGATGTGAAATGCTTCAAGATACGGCGCGGCGCCATAGACGGCATAATGCTCAATGAGGCGTGCTCGTCCGGATGCGGCAGTTTCGTCGAGACTTTTGCGCGCGCGCTCGGATACGGCACGGCCGAGTTCACGCGGCTAGGCCTGTTTGCGCGGGAACCTGTGGATCTCGGCTCGCGCTGCACCGTGTTTATGAATTCGAGCGTGAAGCAGGCGCAGAAGGAGGGCGCGTCGATCGAGTCGATATCGGCCGGACTGTCCATATCCGTAGTCAAAAACGCCGTGTACAAGGTCATAAGGGCGTCGTCGCCGGAGGATATGGGCGTAAAGCTCGTGGCGCAGGGCGGCACGTTTTTAAACGACGCGGTCCTGCGGAGCTTTGAGCGCGAGATAGGCGCTTTCGTAACGCGTCCGGCCATAGCCGGACTGATGGGCGCGTACGGCGCCGCGCTGGCCGCGATGGATTCCGGAACGGAGCGTTCCGCGCTACTTGACGCAGAGGCGCTCGCGAACTTTGAACACACGGCGCGCCCGACGACGTGCGGCGGCTGCACGAACAAGTGCGCGCTTATAATAAACACGTTCGGCGGCGCGCGGAAATACATATCGGGCAACCGCTGCTCAAAGCCGCTGGGCGCCGAGCCTTCATCCGGACCGAACCTCATGAGATACAAGCTCGAAAAGCTGCGCGCCATGCGGGGAACAGGCGCCGGCACGGGCGCGCGCGGGAAGGTGGGCATACCGTTCGGAATGAACATGTATGAGGATTTGCCGTTCTGGTTTGAATTCTTTACGAGTCTTAATTTTGATGTGGCGCTCTCGCCCGAATCGTCGCGCGCGATGTATGTAAAGGGACAGCGCACGATACCGTCGGATACCGTATGTTATCCGGCAAAGCTCATGCACGGACACGTCGAGTGTCTCATAGACGAAGGCGTGGACGCCGTATTCTACCCGTGTATGCCGTATAATTTCGACGAGGGCGTGAGCGACAACCACTACAACTGTCCGGTAGTCGCGTACTATCCGGAGCTGTTGCAGGCGAATATCAAGCGTTTGCGGGATGTGAAGTTTCTGGCGCCGTATTTCGGACTGCACAACAGGCGCGGCTTTGAGAGGATGGCGGGGGAGTTTTTTTATGAGAGCTTCGGCGTCCCCGCGCGCGAGACGCGCCTTGCCGCGGGACGGGCGTACGCCGCGTATGGGAGGTATAAGCGGGACATACTCCGTGAGGGCGCGGAGATTATGGAGCGCGCCCGGGAGCAGGGGAAGCGGATAATTGTGGCCGCAGGGAGGCCGTATCACATCGATCCGGAGATAAACCACGGGATAGACGCGCTTATCACGTCCCTCGGGCTTGCGCTGGTGACGGAGGACGCCATCCCGCGTCTCCCGCGACGCGGAGGCGCACGGAAGCGCGGTGTTCTCAATCAGTGGACATATCACGCGCGCATGTACAACGCCGCCGACGCCGTTTGCGCGCGCGCGGACATGCAGCTTGTACATCTCGTCTCGTTCGGATGCGGGACGGACGCAATCGCTTCCGACGAATTGCGCGAAATACTTGAGGCGGGAGGCAAACTGTACACACAGCTTAAAATCGACGAGGTGAGCAATCTGGGGGCCGCGCGCATACGGCTGCGGAGCTTGATAGCGGCGATGGACGACGCGGACGCCGCCGCGGGGGATGAGCGATATGCCGCGGTCTGACGGCGCGCTCAAGTACGACAGGGACGGGCGGCTGCTGTTCACGCGCCGTATGAAGCGCGAGTACACGCTCCTGATGCCGCAGATGCTGCCCATAACGTTCACGATGATGAAAAAGGTCTTCGAGCTGTACGGATATAAGGTAGACATGCTCACATCCACGCACAGGGGCATTGTAGACACGGGACTCAAGTATGTACACAACGACACGTGCTATCCGGCCATTCTCGTCATAGGACAACTGCTCGAAGCGCTGGACAGCGGCAATTACGACACGGACAAGGTGGCGCTGCTCATAACGCAGACGGGCGGCGGGTGCCGCGCGTCGAACTACATACACCTGCTGCGAAAGGCGCTCCGCCGCGCCGGAGCGCGGCACATACCCGTCGTGTCTGTGAATCTCTCGGGGCTGGAGCGCAACCCGGGCTTTTCGCTGTCGCTCCCGATGATCCGGCGGTTGGCCATCGCCATGATATACGGCGATTTGCTCATGTGGCTGCGCAACCAGTGCAAACCGTATGAGACGACGGCGGACGCCGCAGACATACTGGCGGCGCACTGGACGGACGCCCTGGTCGCGATGTTCGGGCGCGGACGCGGTCTGTCGAAGAAAGAAATCGCGCTCCGGGCGGCGGATATCGCGGCCGACTTTGCGCGGCTCGGGCGCGCCGGGCCGCAAAAGACGTTGATCGGCGTGGTGGGGGAGATATACGTAAAGTACGCGCCGCTGGGGAACAACGGCCTTGAGGATTTTCTGCTTGCGGAGGGGTGCGAACCCGTCGTTCCCGGGCTGACGGACTTCATGATATTCAAGATAAACAACCGCGTCGTCGACGCGGAACTGTACAGGGGCGGCGCGCTCAAAAAGGTCGTCGCGGGCGTCTTTCAGCGCTACATAGAGGGGTTGCAGCGCGTCATGATCGACGCTGTGAAGTCGCAGCCTGTTTTCCGGCCGATGGGCTCGTTCCGGGATCTGAGACGGCTTGTCAGGGGGTACGTCGGATACGGCAACAAGATGGGGGAGGGCTGGCTGCTGACGGCGGAGATGCTGGAACTCATACACGCGGGCGTGGGGGGCATCGTGTGCGCGCAGCCGTTCGGATGCCTGCCGAACCATGTGGCGGGCAAGGGGATGATACGCAAGATCAAGGACGACTACCCGCATTCAAATATAGTGGCCGTCGATTACGATCCGGGCGCGACGCGTATAAACCAGGAAAACCGCATAAAGTTGATGCTTTCAAACTGCAAGGACGGGCGGGACGCGACCGCGCCGTCTCCGCAGCCGGAGACGGGCGATAAAATCACTGTGAGCACCGCGGGGAGAGAGCTTCGCCCCGCGACTTTGCCGCGATGACGGCGCCGTCCCGGCTGAAACACCCGGCTGAGAATGTTTTCGACTTCGTGGGGACCCCTATATAACGGAGCAAAAATTATCACATTTCGCATTTTTCGGGAATTTATTTCCCGGAAATGCTCTTTGCGAGCCGCGCACGGCGAGATCCAACCCTCGTTACTCGTTTGTTACGGCCCCGGCCGTGACAAACGAAATTATTCGCTGAAATTATTTCTTGCGTATCCGGGGCGCTCGTCGTATAATGTCAGTGTCCGGAACAGCATCTCCGGAGAGAGGAATGAGAATTGAGGAAAAAGCTGGAGGGTACGACAAAAGAAGCCCTTGCCTCCGTCCTGCCGATAACCGTCATAGTGTTTTTGCTCAGTGTTTTTGTGACGCCAATGCCGGTCGGCGCTCTCGTTCTGTTCCTGTTCGGCGCTGTGCTGCTGGTGTTCGGAATGGGCCTGTTCACGCTTGGCGCCGATATGGCGCTCATGCCTATGGGAGAGGATATAGGCATAAAGATGACGAGCACGAAGAAGCTCCCCATCGTCGTCGCGGTGAGCTTTGTGATGGGCGTTATAATAACGGTGGCGGAGCCCGACCTCCAAGTGCTCGCGGAGCTGGCGCCCGGCATACCCGATTTCGCGCTCGTCATGACCGTGGCGGCGGGGGTCGGCGTGTATCTCATACTGGCCATAATACGCATATTGCTGCGCGTAAGACTGTCGCGTATGCTCGTCGTCTGCTATTTCATCGTGTTCGCGCTGTCAATCTTCGCTCCGGGCGACTTCGTCGCCGTCGCCTTTGACTCCGGAGGGGTGACTACGGGTCCAATTACGGTACCGTTCATCATAGCGATGGGACTGGGGCTCGCGTCGATTCGCGGAGACCGCGAATCGCTGGAGGACAGCTTCGGACTCGTCGCGCTGTGCAGTGTGGGACCTATCATGGCCGTGCTGATTCTCGGCATCTGCTATCATCCGGAGAATACCGCTTACGTCGTCGGCGCCGTGCCTGAGATAGTCACATCGCGCGACGTGACGTTTGAGTTTATAAGGAGCTTTCCGGAATATACTAAAGAGGTGTTTGCCGCCGGTTGGCCGATAATCGCCGTGTTGGGCGCTTTTCAGCTCATAACGCGCAGGTACCGCGCGCGCAGTCTGGCGCGATTGCTGATCGGATTTGCCTACACGTTCGCGGGTCTCATACTGTTTTTGACGGGGGTAAATGTCGGCTTCATACCTGTGGGGCGGCTCATAGGCGGAGACATGGCGGCGTCGCCCGCGCGCTGGCTGCTCGTACCGCTCGGGGCGGTCATAGGATATTTCATCGTGGCGGCGGAGCCTGCCGTCCACGTCCTGCGCAAACAGGTAGAGGAAGTGTCCTCGGGCGCGATACCGGGCGGTATCGTCCAGCGCTATCTGTCCATCGGTATGGCGGCGGCTCTCGCTGTGGCGATGACGCGTGTGCTGACCGGCGTCTCAATATACTGGTTTCTGCTGCCGGGCTACGCGGCGGCGCTTGCCCTGACGTTTTTCGCGCCGCGCATATTTACCGGAATAGCCTTCGACTCCGGCGGCGTTGTGTCAGGACCCATGACGTCAACATTCCTGCTGCCGTTCACGATAGGCGCGTGTGTCGATCCCGACAGGATAATGACGGACGCGTTCGGGCTGGTGGCGATGGTCGCGATGGCGCCGCTGCTGGCGCTCCAGCTGATGGGACTTACATACCGCAACAGAATTAAACGCGCCGGGGCGATCGCGCCGGGCGGAGAGTCCGACGCCGATATTATCGAATTCGATGAGGATGAGGGGGAGCGCAATGACTCCGACGGATAACGGGTCGCCGCGTATCTTTCCCAAGCTGCTCGTTGTGATAACGGACAGGGGAGAGCGCCGCCGCCTGGAGGACATTCTGCGAGAGAAGGGCGCGCATTTTCACTACATGCTCAACGCGGTGGGTACCGCCAGCTCGGAGATATTAAAGACATTCGGCTTGAGCGGCTCCGAAAAGACGGTATGCGTGTGCGTAGCGCCGGCCGTGAAGGCGCGCCACATAATGACCTCTGTTGTCGAGAGACTGGAATTCACGCGACCGGGCAACGGGATAGCGTTTTACCTGCCTATATCCGGTCTGAGCGCCGTTGTGACGGCCGCGCTCGGCGATGAATTGGCGCAATTAAAGGAGAGGATGGATGTCCGGATGGAGAAGGAGCAGGAGACTGCGGGCGGCGGAGAGGCGCGATTTGAGCTCGTGCTCGCGCTTATAAACCAAGGTTTCAGCGACGTCCTCATGGCGGCGGCGCGAACGGCCGGAGCGCGCGGCGGCACCATTGTACACGCGCTCCGGTCGGGCGCGGAGGACGCAAAGAGATTCCTCGGCATATCGCTGCAGGAAGAGAAAGAGCTTGTGGCGATTATAACGACGCGGACGCACAAAAAAGAGCTCATGCGGGCGCTCAGCCACGTCTGCGGCGCGAACACGGACGCGCAGGGCATAATGCTGTCGCTGCCGGTGGAGGGCTGCGAGGGTATACGATTTGAGGAATACGCCTAGGAATTGTTTGCCGCGAAGAGGGCGTGACAAATGAATTCAATCTAAGTGAGGTCGGTTATATGGTAAGCGTACAAAATGAGCTGGGATACATCCGGATATCAAGAGATGTGTTTACGCTCCTGACAGGTGAGGCCGCGACCAACTGTTTCGGCGTAAAGGGGATGACAGTCCGCTCGGTAACGGACGGTCTTGTGCATTTGCTCAAACGCGAATCGATGGGCAAGGGTGTGCGCGTCGCGTTCAATGAGGACGACACGGTTTCCGTTGAGCTGCATATCGCGGTGGACGAAGGGGTGAATATACCCGTCCTCTGCGGAAGCATCATGTCCGAGGTGCGCTATAAACTGACAAACGCCACGGGCGTCGGGGTCAGGAGTATAGACGTGTTTGTGGACTCAATAATCATCGGCTGAGCGCGCCGCATAGGGGGGAAGACGATTGTCGCAGCAAATAACGGGCGAGATGTTCAGGCTGATGGTCATGAACGCCGCCGCCGCCATCGAGACGCACAGGAACGAAATCAACGAGCTGAACGTGTTTCCGGTGCCGGACGGCGACACAGGCACGAATATGAGCCTGACGATAGGCGCCGGAGCGAGGGCGCTGGAGTCCTCCGCTCCCGGCGCGCTCGGCAAGGCGGCGGATATAGCGGCGGGGGCGTTGCTGCGGGGAGCGCGCGGGAACTCCGGCGTTATTTTGTCGTTGCTTGTGCGCGGTATGGCGCGCCGCTTGAAGGACGCGGAGACTGCGGACGCCGCCGCTTTCGCCTATGCGCTCGCGGAGGGCGTGGACGCGGCGTATAAGGCGGTGATGAAACCGACGGAGGGTACCATACTCACCGTTTCGCGCGCGGCGGCGGAGAGGGCGGTCAATATCGCGGAAGACGCGGGCGACATCGGCGCGGCGCTGGACGGCGCGCTGGAGTCCGGCTGGGCGGCGCTCGCGGAGACGGTGAATCAAAATCCCGTACTCAAAAAGGCGAATGTGGTGGACGCGGGCGGCAAGGGCTATCTGTACATTCTCGAGGGTATGCGCGCCGCTCTGGACGGCAGGACGCTCGAGTACGCGCCGACGGCTGAGTCGGACGCGCAGCGCGCCGATTTCTCCGAATTCAGGTCTGATGATATCGTGTTCGCGTACTGTACGGAGTTTACGGCGGAGAAAAAGACGGGGCGCGGCGCGGACGGTCTGCGCGATTTTCTCGAAGCGCGCGGCGACAGCATTGTCGTCGTCGAGGATGACGATATCATAAAGGTACACGTACACTCAAACGAACCTGGCGTCATAATCACGGAGGCGCTGACGTACGGGCCGCTCGTCGCGGTCAAGATTGAAAATATGCGCGTGCAGCATACCGAAAAACTGGAGGACGCGCGCGCCGCTTCCGGGCAGGAGAGGGCAGTTCCCGAAAAGAAATACGGCGCCGTCGCTGTCTGCGCGGGCGAGGGGATGGCGGACGTCTTCTCAAACCTGGGGGTTGACGGCATAATAACGGGCGGACAGACGATGAATCCCTCGACGATGGATATTTTAAGTAAAATCGAGGCGACGCCCGCGGAGATTGTGTTTGTGCTGCCCAATAACGGAAACGTGATAATGGCCGCTCACCAGTGCGAGGCGCTGTCGGAAAAAAAGGTGATCGTAATACCGACGAGAACCGTGCCGCAGGGTATCGCGGCGATGCTCGCCTTTGACGCGTCCGCGTGCGAGGACACGAACCGGGCCGGTATGACGGAAGCGGCGGCGGCCACGCGCACGGCGCTGATAACGCGCGCCGCTCGCGGCGCCGTATTCGACGGAATGGAGATCGGCGAGGGAGAATACATAGCGCTGCTGGAGGATTCGCTGATATCGAGCGGGTCGGAGTTTGGAGATGTCGCCGCCGAGGTAACCGGCAGACTGAAGGGCTTCAAACCGGAATTTATCACAGTGTTCACAGGCCGGGACGCGCGCGAGGATGATGCGGACGAGCTTGTCCGGCGCCTCTCCGACGGGATAGAGGGCGCCGAGACCACAAAAATTTTTGGAGGGCAGCCCGTCTACAGCTTTGTGATAGCCGCCGAGTAACAAAATTTTAAGCGCGCCGTATAATGGTATAAACGGATTGGAACGACTACTATTGCGGCGAGGTGCTTTTCTTGTTTGGTGATGTCTCGTTACGCGACGCCGGTGAGGCTGTCGTGCTGGCGGCGGCGCTGTCCGCGGATATGTTTGTGACCTTTTTGTCGCTCGGAGACAGGGGCGCGCGTGTGCCGACCGTGTCATTAGTTATAATTAACTTGGTCTGCGCGGGACTGTTCTCGGCGGCACATCTGTGCGGCGCGTTGATTTCGCCGTTGCTGCCGGGCGGAGTATGCGGCGCTGTCTGCTTCATGATTCTTGCGGGACTCGGACTGTCCCGTCTGTTTGAATCGGCGCTCTGCGCTCTCATACGCAGGGACGGGGGAGATGCCGGCAGACTGCGATTCCGGGCGTTTCGGTTTGATTTTTTGCTTGAGGTCCGCGCGGATCGAAACGCGGCGGACATCGACGCGCGCGGCGTCATATCCCCGAGCGCGGCAGCCCTGCTCGCGACCGCGCTCTCGATTGACGGCGTTATGGCTGGAGTCAGCGCGGGCGCGGACGGCGTCCAACTGGCGATAGCGGCGCCGGCCGTGCTGTTGTTCGGGTCAACAGCGGCGCTGTGCGGCCTGTGGTTCGGCGATCTCCTGTCGCACAGGTTTCGGGCGGACATATCTCCGGCCGGCGGGGCGCTTCTCATAGCGTTCGCGTTTTCAAAGCTGCTGAGGGCGTGATTCGCCCGTATGACATTTCCGAAATGGCGGCCCGCAGAACAAAATTTGCCCTGTACAAAGAGGTACCGTATTACGGCAACGGAGACGCGCGCGCCGATGAGGTCTCCTCATGGGTATCCGCCTGTATTCGGAGTGATATAACGCGTACACGGGTCTAAGAGGCGGACGCAGGACGGGAATCTACTCTGCGTGGATGACGCGTTTTAGACGCCGAACAGCCCGCTTTTCTCACGTTAGGACTATCTTTTTCCAGTAGTTCGGCGGGTCTATCGCGGAGAGATATCTGACCGGACTCTCTCCGGCATAGCGGTGGAATTCCTTGAGCAGATGCGACTGGTCGAAATAGCCGCAACCGATGGCGATGTCCGCAATCGAACCGCAGCCGGCGCGGTTGAGCATTTTCACGGCCGCCTGAAAACGGATAAAATTGCAAAACGCCTTGGGGCTTATTCCGAGAGCGTCCTTGAATACGTTCCTTATATACCGCTCGCTGAAACCCGTGTAATTCTCCATGTCGCGGATGTGTACCTGCCCCTCGTTTTCAAGAATGTTTGCCAGAAGAGCCGGTACGAGATAAGATCCGGTCGAATCGTCAGAGCGCGCGGGTCCGCTGTATTTGGTCTCGAATATTCGCGCGCGCTCGAGGAAATCGCGCTCCGACGCTATCTGTTCGAGTGTACGGCGGTCTCCCGTGACTTCGACAAAGTCGAGGACGTTGTCCGCCAGATCGCACATCCGCAAACCGAGAGCGGACGGCAGACAGCCCGGCATGTACCGTACGCCGAAGTACTCGACGTCCGGTTCGAGAAGCATGGCCCGGACGCCGGTCACATACCCGCACACGCTTGCCGAGGCGCCGCTTGCTCCAATCTTGAATATGACGTCTACGCTCCCGTCGGGTATGACGGTCGTTGCGGGGGGCGCGCCCTTGTCAGTCGTATACGAATAGTAGTGCGCGATGCCCGAATCGCCCGACAGGTGCTTGAGATACCGCTCCGCGTTTGTCACAAAAAAAGGCTGCACGGGGTAAAAAGCCGCCGGGGTATTCCTGTTCATAGACGCCATTCCTCCCGAATCATATGTTAACCCGCCCGGGGGTACACGTCGCGCGGATAAAAAAAAGACGCGCGAAAAATTCGTGCGCCTTTGCAACAGTGCGATACTACCACACAAAAACCGCGCTGTCAATAACAATTTCCGTGGAATCATTTCGTTTGTGATGGCTTCGCCATCACAAACGAGTCGCGGGAGCTTAGATCTCGCCGCGCGCGGCTCACAAAGAGCATTTTCCGGGAAATAAATTCCCGGGAAATGCGAAATATTACAAGTGACGATATTGCCATGTCTGCGTTCGCAAGACGGCGGAGATAACTTGCCCGGAAGCGCTGTGGCCACATTGCGGGAGCGTTCAGATCAACGCGCCGTTTGAGCGTAAAACGGCCGCTTTATACTCCCCCGATTGTGATTTACTTCGCGTTCAGCGCCGCCATTGTTATGTAGTTGTACGGCTGGTTGAAGTGCGGAAGGAAAAAGATGTCGAGCAGCTTGAGTTTGTCAAGTGTGACGCCCTCTTCTATGGCGAGAGAGAACATGTGGATACACATCGAGATATTCTCATACGAGGCCATCTGCGCGCCCAGGACGCGCCGCGTCCCGGAGTCGTAGACAATGCGCAGCTTCACCTCGTTGTTGTTCGCCATGAAAGCAGGTTTTTGGAGCGCCGCGTAATCCGTGACGAGAGGGGAGAAACCCGCTTTTTTCGCGGCCTTTTCGCTCAGGCCGGCGGACACCATATTATATCCGAAGATACTTATTCCGTTCGCCCCCTGCACACCCGACGATTCAAGCGGCGTACCGCAGACATTGTGCGCCGCGACGATTCCGCTCCGCACGGCGTTCGTGGCCAGCGCGATGTACGTCCATCCACGCAGCGCGTTTGAATATATGGAGGCACAGTCGCCGATAGCGTACACGTCCGGCAAACTCGTCCGCTGGTGTAAATCCACTGAAATGGCGCCGTTGCCGATTGTATCCAGATGTCCGGCCGCCAGCGACGCGTTCGGACGGAAACCTATCGCCATGATCGCCATATCTATCTGATATTCACCCTTGTCCGTCACTACGCCGGAAACCTTTTTGTCGCCCTTGAACGACTGTACCCTCTCGCCGAAGTGCAGTTCCACGCCGTTGTCGCCCAACACCTTGTCCATATCAGCAGTCAGGCTCTCGTCGTAGTATGACGCCAAGCTCGTGCTCTCCGCCTCGAACAGCAGGGCGCGCCGTCCGCGCCGCCTGACGGCCTCCGCGAGCTCTACGCCGATGTAACCCGCGCCGATGACGGCGACAGTCTTTATCTCCGGATTGTCAAGCAGCGCGTTGGCCTGCCGCCCGTCCTGAAACAGCTTGACCGTCTGGATGTTCTCAAGCTCAATTCCCGGGATTTTCGGAATTATGGGCAGCGAACCCATGGCGAGTATGAGTTTGTCGTAGCTCAGGGAGAGGACGCCGCCGTCTTTCGTTCTCGCGGCGGCCGTTTTCGCGCCGAAATCAACGAATTCGACCTCCGTCTCCATGCAGACCTTCGCACCCTTGGCCGCCAGCGCCTCGGCGGATGAGTAGAAAAGCCCCTCGGAGCCGGATATCTGCCGCCCGATCCACAGCGCCGTGCCGCAGCCCAGATAGCTGATGTTGTCGTTGCGATCGACTATCGTCAATTCGCTGCCGGGATAGTTGTCCAGAATGGTGTTCGCCGCCGCGGTTCCCGCGTGGTTTGCTCCGACAAGTAAGATTTTGCTCATTTGTAAGCCCTCCATAGTTGATTTGACAGTGCCAAACGCGTCGCGTCGCAGCGCGACGGACGCGCGGCAGTGCGTCGAATTTTCAGGTATTCTAGCACTTTCACGGACAGAAGTCAATAATCGCCCGCGAAGAATGTTTTCGTTTGTGATGGCGAAGCCATCACAAACGAAAACATTCGTAAAATATCTGCATGTTATAACCGCAAATTCCCACACAGGATACATCTGCCGGACGAGTTTCTTTCTGTACAATTCAGAGATAGCGTGTACAGTCTCATTAAAAGCGCGAATCGGCTGATTTTGCGCTCTGCAACGTGATGAGGGGCAGGGCAATGGAAGTTTTTCCCATTGCCCTGCCCCTCATCAAATTACGCCTTTTTCTCGCGCGCCCTACGACGCGAGTTCCACGGCCTTGACGGCGGCGGCGCCGGCGTCGGGCGTGTACGCGTCCGCACCGACCTCGTCGGCGAACGCCTGAGTTATGGGCGCGCCCCCGATCATGATCTTGACCTGCGATTTACAACCGGCGTCAATGATGGCCTGCACGGTGTTCTTCAGCGAATCCATTGTAGTGGTGAGAAGTGCCGACGCGCCGACGACCTTGCAGTCGGGGTTGGCCTTGATAGTCTCCACAAACTTTTCGGCGGGTACATCGACGCCCAAGTCTATGACCTCAAAACCCGCGCTCTCGATCATGAGCGCGACCAAGTTCTTGCCGATGTCGTGCAGGTCGCCCTGAACCGTGCCGATGATGTACTTGCCCTTTGCGCCGACGCTGTCGCCGGCGAGGTGCGGCTTTAAGACCTCCACGCCCTTCTTCATCGTCTTGGCGGCCACGAGCATCTCGGGGACAAATATTTCGTTCGCCTGGAATTTGGCGCCGACGCTGCCCATCGCCCCGATCATGCCCTCGTTGAGTATCGCCGAAGGGTCCTCGCCGGCGTCGAGCGCCTCCTGAACCAGCCCCTCGATCAGCTTGACCTTGCCGGATTCGATTGCGGTCGCGATTTCCTGAATTTTCGACATTTCGCGTTCCTCCTGATGTAAAATATAAATTTTCATATCCCAGAGTCGGACAAACCACCCATATTGTATAGCGCCACCGCGACGATTGCAATTATTAAAAAATACTTAAATTACGTTTTTTTGCCCTCGGGCGCTATTTTTTTGCGCCAAAAATGCCCTCACGGTAGGCCGACGTGTACTCCGCGCAGAAGTCGTCGAGACCGAGCATCGCCTCCGCGGCGTATATGACACCCATGAGATCTTGACTCAGCGGATCCAGCACGGCGGAATCCATGCCCGCGTTCATCGCCAGCACGACAAACGCCTGATTGACGAGCCTCCGGGCGGGCAGATTGAATGATATATTCGATACGGCGCCGGAGATGTGTACTTTTGGGTGAGTTGACTTGATATGGCGCATGACCTCAAGCACCATCGAGATGCCTTCGCCGTCGTCAGTCGTGCAGAGCATTTCAATGAGCGGATCTATATGGAACCGCTTTTCCTCTATGCCGAACTCCGCCGCGCGCGCCATGATCTTGTCGAATACCTCTATGCGTTTCCCCGCCGTCTTGGGTATGCCGGTATCGTCGCACAGCAATGCCATGACGTCCCATTTCTTGCACTCGTCGCCGGCGAGGACGGGGAAAGCGAGGTCGATTTTGTTTCCCTCGCCGGACACCGAGTTGAAAAGTCCCGGCTTTTTGCACGACGACAGAGCGCCGAGACACACGTTGATGTCGGGCGAATCGACGGAAATCGGCGTGTCGGTCACGCTCTGCACGATGTCTATCATCCATTTGAGCGTATCCAGCTCGTTTTCCTTGACCGAGGCGCACACGTCGATGAACGCCGAACCCGCGTCGGTCTCCTTTTTTGCGATGTCCCTGATATACTCCTCATTGCGTTCCGCAATCGCCTTGGCGCATGACGGGATCGAGCCATTGAGCTTTTCCGCGATGATTATCATGTATTCCTGCCTCCGTTATAAATTTACTCCTGGACAGACGCGTCAGCGACTGTCACAGATTTAACCGCCGCTTCGACGACGTGCGACACGAGCACGGACGTAGTGACCGTTCCGACACCGCCGGGTACCGGCGTTATCGCCTTTACGACCGGCTCGACCTCGTCGAACGACACGTCGCCCACCATCTTGCCTTCGCTTGTGAAATTTATACCCACGTCTATGACGATCTGTCCGGGCGAGACGTGGTTTTTGCCGACGAGTCCCGCTTTCCCGGCCGCTGAAACTAAAATCTCCGCGCCGCGCGCGGGCGTGGAGACGTCTTTTGTGAAGATATGGCAATTTGTCACCGTCGCGAACCGGTTTGTCAGGAGCACCGTGGTCGGAAGCCCCACGACAAGACTGGCGCCGATGACTGTGGCGCGGGCGCTCTTGCACTCTATCTTGTAGTAGTCGAGTATCTCCATGCACGCCTGCGCGGTACACGGATAAAATCCGGCGCCCCTGCCGGACATGACGGCCGCAAGAGAACCGTCCGTAATGCCGTCCACATCCTTTTTCGGCGCGAGCGTCCGCCGAACCGTCTCGTCGTCAATGTGTTCCGGCAGCGGACGCAGTATGAGGACGCCGTGAACGCCGGTTTCGGCGTTCAGCGCTTCAATTCCGGCCAGAAGCTCGTCCTGTGGTACATTCTCCGGGAACGTCACGCGGCGCGCGGCGACGCCGACCGACTCGCAACGTTTTACGGCGCCTTTTTCATACGCGAGGTCGCTGCCTTTCTCGCCCACGCGCACTATGGCCAGCGTGGGTGTGACGCCCGCGTCTTTCAGGGATTCGACGTCTCGCTTCATTTTCTCGCCCAGCGCCTCCGCCACGGGAGCGCCTTTTAATATCTCCGCCATTTATGATTTTCCTTTCACGCAATCATACTTTTGTCCAAGGGGACTCCCTGCCGTTCAGGCGTTCCTTAACGCCCTCACGACTCTCTCGCAGATCGAGTCGGCGAGCGGGCGGTATTGCGCCAAAAGCGCGTCGGACGCCGCCTCTGTATCGGCGGCGCGCCGCCTGTCCGTCATGGATTTTGTGTTGATATAGACATTCAGACTCGCGGCCGAGAGCGCGGCTCCGCACAGCGCGGCGCCGGCGCCGGCATCGCTGACGGCGAGTCTGCTGCCCTTTTGAGACAGCTCGTCCAGAAGCTCTATCGCCGCCGCGCACGCGCGCATTATGTCGAGCGGCGGCTGACACGCGTCCCGCAGCGCCGACTCCATAATGTCCGCGCGCGCGGGATCGTCTTTTGGTATGCCGTAGGCGCGGGAGAGCGGCTCAAAACCCGCCGCGTCGCGCTCAATGAGCGCCAGAAGCTCCGTTTGGAGCGCGCGGGCCTTCTCGAGAATTCGGACCATATCGTCCTGAACGCCGGCGTATTTCTTCTTGCCGAGGGTGAGATTTCCAACCATTGAACCGAGCGCCACGCCAAGCGCTCCCGCGAGCGCCGACGCGCCGCCGCCGCCCGGAACGGGAGCGCCGGACGCCAGCGCGTCCGTAAATTCGGGAATCGACGTGTTTGTAAGCGACATGCCGCTACACCTCTAAAACAGCCCCGATATCTTACCGGTCGCGTCCACGTCTATCCTCTCCGCGGACGGCGACTTGGGAAGCCCGGGCATCGTCATCACGTCGCCGGTGAGCGCCACTATGAAGCCGGCGCCGGCGGAGACCTTCAGATTTCGTACCGTGACCTTGAAATTGCGCGGGGCGCCGAGCTTTCCGGGATCATCCGAAAAGCTGTACTGCGTCTTGGCCATGCAGATGGGCAGAGAACCGAAGCCCTGAGCCTCGAGCTGCGTTATCTGCTTTACCGCGCTGCCGACAAGTTCCACGGAATCGGCGCGGTATATGCGCTTTGATATCGCCTCGAGTTTTTGCATTATGGGCAGCTCGAGATCGTACGCGAACTTGAATTGACCGCCGTCGCCCGACTCGCACAGCCTGACGACTTCACGCGCGAGCGCCTCGCCCCCTTTGCCGCCTTTCGCCCAGACCTCGGAGAGCGCGACGTTTACACCGAGCTCCCCGCACTTGCGCTCGACCAGTTTGAGTTCGGCCTCCGTGTCCGTCGGGAACGCGTTGATGGCCACGACGCAGGGGAGTCCGAATACGTTGGCGACATTGTCAACGTGTTGCAGGAGGTTGGGAAGTCCGTCCTCAAGCGCCTTGAGATTCTCGGCGCCAAGCTCCGCTTTCGGTACTCCGCCGTGCATTTTCAGGGCGCGTACCGTGGCCACTATGACGACGGCGTCCGGCCTGATACCCGCCATGCGGCATTTTATATCGAGGAATTTCTCGGCGCCGAGGTCGGCGCCGAAGCCCGCCTCGGTGACGCAGTATTCGCCCAGTTTGAGCGCGAGACGTGTGGCGGCGACGCTGTTGCATCCGTGCGCGATGTTCGCGAACGGGCCGCCGTGTACGAAAGCCGGAGTTTTTTCCAGCGTCTGGACAAGGTTTGGTTTGATGGCGTCTTTCAGCAGCGCGGACATGGCGCCGTGGGCCTTGAGATCGCCGGCGGTGACAGGCTTGTCGTCGTAGGTGTAGCCGACGATTATGCGACTCAGCCGTTCCTTGAGGTCGGTCACGCCGCTTGACAGGCACAGCACCGCCATGACCTCGGAGGCGACGGTTATGTCATACCCGTCCTCGCGCGGGCGGCCGTTCGCGCGTCCGCCGAGTCCGTCTGCGATGTTGCGCAGCTGCCTGTCGTTCATATCGACGGCGCGCCGCCACGTTATGCGAGAGGGGTCTATCCCGAGCGCGTTGCCCTGATATATATGATTGTCGAGCATGGCGGCGAGCAAGTTGTTCGCGGCGCCTATCGCGTGGAAATCGCCCGTAAAATGCAGATTGATATCCTCCATCGGCACGACCTGCGCGTACCCGCCGCCCGCGGCGCCGCCCTTTACGCCGAATACGGGTCCGAGCGAAGGTTCGCGGAGCGCGACAAACGATTTTTTGCCGATGTGCCGGAGACCGTCTCCCAGTCCCACGGTAGTGGTGGTCTTTCCCTCGCCGGCCGGCGTGGGCGTTATCGCTGTGACAAGGACAAGCTTGCCGTCCGGCTTGTCGCGCAGTTCGTCAAGTATGCCAAGGTCGAGCTTCGCCTTATAGTTACCGTACTGCTCGATATATTTCGCGTCCACGCCGACGCTTTTCGCGATCTCGCCGATGTGGGTCAGCCGAGTCTCCTGGGCTATCTCGATATCTGATTTTATTGCCATTTTTATGATCGTTTCATTCCTTTCGTTTCGTCACGGACGCGGACAAGCTCTCATCCGGCGCCGATTCAATGCTTGTTTGGGCGCACGCCGGAGGCGTTGAGTATCGCTGTGACATCCTCGCTCTTGTTCAGCGCGTACACGTGCAGTCCGTCGATGCCTATGCTGATATACTCGTGTATCTGATCGATGGTGTACTCTATACCCGCTTTCTTGAATCCGTCGGGATCGTTGTAGTGCTTCGATATGACCTCGGCGAGCTTGCGGGGGATTGCGCAGCCGTTCATCGACAGGCACATGCGTATGCACGCGTCCTTGTTCAGGACGGGCATGACGCCGACGTCCACGGGCATCGTGACGCCGGCCGCCCGTATGGCGTCGAGCCAGTAGCGGAATTGGTCCATGTCATAGGTGAGCTGGGTCATCACGTAGTCGGCGCCCAGATCCTGTTTTTGCTTCAGATGAGCTATGTCCGCCTCCAGACTGCGCGCGGCTATGTGGCCCTCCGGCGAACCGGCGACGGCTATCGTGAGCTTGTCGCCGTACTCGCGGCGCAAAAACCGCACGAGATCGGTTGCGTAGTCGAAGTCGCCGCGCGTCCCTTCCCAGCCCTCCGGCAGATCGCCGCGCAGAGCCAGGACGTGGTCTACGCCCGCCGCGAGGTAGTCGTCAATTTGCTTTCGGACGCCGTCGAACGTATTCCCGACGCAAGTGAAGTGCGTTACCGCCACGGTGTCGTTCTGCGAAGCCGCTATGGCCGTCACGACCTCCAGGTTGCGCCCGACGTTGCTGCCGCCGGCGCCGTATGTGCAGCTGATGAAGTCCGGCTTGAACGCGTACAGTTCGTCCAGAACTCCGAGAAGTTTTGTCGCCCCCTCGTCCGTCTTGGGCGGAAACACCTCGAAGCTGAATGACATGCGATTTTTCATGATCTCGGTTACCCTCATTGAATTGTCTGCCCCTTTCGATTTTTCGATTCTTGAATCTCCCCGCGCCGCCGCTGCGCGCGAAATATCGCGCGGAACGCTCTCGCGCCGCATCAATAGAATATTTATATTGGTATTCCGCGCAAATGTCAAATGAAAAATGACAATTGGGTTGAATACTCCAAAAATCAAGTTCATTTGTACAAAAATTATACACTCTGCTAAAATCCGCCTGTCCGCCGGACAGACGGTGGTCAGTAAAGCGCGACTCCCTCCGACCCAGGTCTCGGGGAGTCGTCAAGAACGCGGTCGTTTCACCTGATCTGTCCGCTGCCGCGAATTACGTACTTTATTGATGTGAGATGCTCGACGCCCAACGGGCCGCGCGCGTGCAGTTTCTGCGTTGATATGCCGATTTCCGCGCCGAGACCGAACACGCCGCCGTCTGTGAACCTGGTGGAGGCGTTCACATACACGGCGGCCGAGTCCACCTCGTCCAAGAACCGCTGCGCCAGCGTGTAGTTATCAGTCACTATTGCGTCGGAGTGGGCGGTACCGTATTTACCGATGTGGGCTATAGCCTCGTCTATGCCCCCGACGACCTTCACGGCCAGAATAAAGTCAAGAAATTCAGTGTAATAATCCTCGTCGCGGGCGGGAACGGCGGACGGGATTACAGAGCACGTCTCCGGGCATCCGCGCAGCTCGACGTTCTTTGTATCGAGCAGGGCCTTTGCCAGCGGCAGAAAATCCGCGGCGACGGATCTGTCCACCAGGAGCGTCTCGGCGGCGTTGCACACGGACGGACGCGAGCACTTCGCGTTAAATATGATGTTGGCCGCCATATTGAGATCGGCGGAAGATTCCACGTAGACATGGCAGTTGCCGACGCCGGTCTGTATGACCGGGACTTTTGAGTTCGACACGACGTGATTTATGAGCCCGGCGCCTCCGCGCGGTATGAGCAGGTCGATGCGGCCGGTCATGCTCATCAGCGTGTCCACGCTCTCGCGCGACGTATCCGTCACGAGTGAAACGCAGTCCTCGGGCAGCCCGGCGCCCGATATGGCGGAGCGCAACACGCCGGTGAGCGCGAGATTTGAGTTGAACGCCTCTTTCCCGCCGCGCAGTATGGCGCTGTTGCCCGACTTGAGACACAGCGCGGCGATATCAACGGTGACGTTCGGCCTGGATTCGTATATGGCGCATATGACGCCGAGCGGGACTCGCCTGCGCTCGATCATCAGACCGTCCGGCGTTTTTGTCGTCCCGTCGGATTTTCCGACAGGGTCGGGCAGGAGCGCAATCTCGCGCACGCCGCCGGCAATACCGGCAATCCGCCCGGGATCAAGCGTGAGTCTGTCGAGCATGGCGGCGCTCATTCCGCTTTTGCGCGCCGCCTCGACGTCGGCGCGGTTGGCGTCCAGCACGCGTTCGGCGTCTTGTGTCAGAGCCTGAGCGACGGCGTCAAGCGCGCGGTTTTTCACATCCGCACCGGCCGACGCCAGGGTCTTGGCAGCCGCCCCGGCGGCCGCGCACTGTCCGGCAATGTCAGTGTAAGCCATAAAATACCTTCCTCCCGTCACTTTTCAAGCTCTGACCGGAAACCGGGTGCCGACAGGTTCGCCGCGCGCGGCGGCGTACAGGTTTCCGGGCGCCGAGCCGTCCGTGATTATTACCTCAATGCCGGCCTTGAGCGCTATACGCGCGGCCGACACCTTCGTGACCATACCGCCGGTACCGAACTTGCTGCCCACGCCGCCCGCGAGAGATACGATCCGGTCGTCGATCTCGCTGACGACGGGTATGCGCCGCGCGTCGGGATTGACGCGCGGATTGCTGTCATACAGGCCGTCGATATCAGAGAGTATAACGAGCAGATCGGCGGCGACAAGCGTCGCGACGACGGCGGAGAGCGTGTCGTTGTCCCCGAACACTTTCTGCTCCGACTCTATCTCCTCAATGCCGACGGAGTCGTTTTCATTGACTACCGGAATGACGCCGAGCCCCAGAAGCGCCTCAAACGTCCCGAGCAGGTTCTGTCTGACGGTCGGCCTGTCCACGTCCTCTTTTGTAAAGAGTATCTGCCCGACTACCGCGCCGTATTCGCCGAAAAGTTTGTCGTATATGTGCATGAGCTCACACTGCCCCACGGCCGAGGCGGCCTGCTTGAGTCGAAGATCGGCGGGGCGCTCCCCGAGACGCAGTTTGCCCGTGCCGACGCCTATAGCGCCGGACGACACCAAAATGACATCACACCCCCCGTTTCTGATGTCTGTCAGCGCGCGGGCGAGCAGGTCAATATTGCGCAGATTGGGACCGGACGCGGCGTGGCATAGCGTGGACGTGCCGACCTTGAATACTATGCGTTTTTTCTCACCCATCGCAGCTGACCACGTCCCACTTGAAAATCGCGCCGGGCGCGCGCAAAGAAATCCGTCGATCGCTCACAGGCAACCGGCTCCGAGGATCGGATTATACGTTTCTGGAGGCGACACCCAGATTTGAACTGGGGAATCAGGGTTTTGCAGACCCTTGCCTTACCACTTGGCTATGTCGCCATCGCCCTCGCGCGTCCCACGCCATAAAACCCCTCGGAGAGTAGGGGACTCCTCAAAGGGGGCTGGATTTCACCCCGCGCCGCAGGGTCGCGCGGGAACTCCAACCCCCTTTGAGGAAGCGCCTACGCCGAAAGCGCGGCATTCCCGCCCCAATGGGCGCGTCCTTGGGACTTGGTCGAAAGGGACTCCGACGATGGAGCGGACGACGAGGCTCGAACTCGCTACCTCCACCTTGGCAAGGTGGCGCTCTACCGGATGAGCTACGTCCGCACGGCGGTTATTCCCTCAGCGCGACTACAATGATAGCATACGGATTTGCCCTTGTCAATAGCGAATTTTTAAGATGTTTTTTCTTTGCTCCCCTGCCGCCGCTGTGCTTCGCGCAGCTGGGTTGGGTTGCGATTCGGGTTTGGACAAGGGTTCGTCCTAATCCCCCTCGGAGAGCGGAGGTTTCCTTGTGTCTGTACCGTGTACCGTCGGGCTTGCGTCCGAGGGAGGTATGGCAAGTAATTACAGCTGGTCACGCCTCCGGCGGGGTACTTTTCGTCCCGCCGAAAAGTACCCAAAAGGCGGCTAAAGGGTGGACTTCGTCCCCCTTTAGAAACCCCCTCAAAGAACGAGGTTATGCTGGTAAGTGCCCGTTGTCGATTGAGAGCAGTGACGTCAAATCCAAGTCACCACGCCGTGCGCCGTAACCCC
>JAITKI010000161.1 GCA_031278515.1 Oscillospiraceae bacterium
GGAAGCAGCCTGTTCGTCGCGGCGTATACCCCCGCTTACGCTATGGGCAATATCGTGCTGACATTTCTCGGAACTATTTCCGTCGCGTTATTCCATTAGGCGCGGGGGAGCAGCGGTTACACTGCCCCCCCCGCTCGTCTTTCGCGGTGTAAGGCCGGGACAATTTCAGCCTTACGTTAAAATCGCGTTTTGCCCGTACCGGCGGGCAAAACGCGATTCCGTCAGCGCTTTCCGCTTATGAGCGACAGGAGCGATCCGCCTCCGTCCCGGGCGTCGAGCAGCGCGGATGCGGCCACAAGCATCTGGGCGGCCTGCGCCCGCGTGACCGTCCCGCCGCTGTATTCTGAAACGCCGGCCGGCAATATCTTGCACGCCTCCAGGTTCGCGGACGCGGCGGCCGCCCACGCCGGAACGGCGCCGGATTCAAAGGCGCCGGCTTCCGCGGCGTTTGTGATATTGAGCATGTTGTTGAGCACTACCGCGGCCTCAAAGAAGGTTATGGGATTTTGCGGCGAGAATACAAGCTTTCCGTCGTCGTTCTTGTATCCGTTTATTACGCCGGCGACAAGTCCCGTCGAGATATACGGCTTGACCCACGCGGGTATGGCCTCATCGTCGGAGAAGCCTGTCCTGGTCACGCCCTTTATGACATCCCCGCCGCTTATCTGCATACACATCGCCAGAAATTCTCCGCGCGTCACCTCCCGTTCGGGATGGAAAAACCACGCCTCGCCGAGCTTCTCACCTGTGAAAATGCCCTCGTCGGCGAGCGTGAGAGCGGCGTATTGCGCGCTGTTGCCGTCCATATCCGCGTACGACGTTTTCGCGGCTCGCTTCCTTATGGTGATCTTTACCGTCGCCGGAGCGGATACATTGCCCGCCGCGTCCACGGCGACGTACTCAAAACTGTCCTTGCCGCGCGCGTTCTCGCTCGGGGTGTACACGAACGTCCCCGAACCATCCGGCGTGACGGCGCCCTTCTTAGGCTGGGACGTTATCTCAAACGTCAGCTCGTCGCCATCCGGGTCGCGCGCCGAGAATGTCCCCGTTATAGGCACGGACTTGAAGGCGCCGTACTCGAGATTCTCCGCGATGGGCGGCGAATTCTCAAACACCCTGCGCGCCTGGTCGCCCGACTGCGCGGCCGCCAGCACGCCGATTACAAGCGTCAGCGACGACGCGACCGCCATGAGAGCGGTAATCGCGGCGCGCGCCGAGCCTTTTTTGCTGATTTTCATACCTCATACCCTCCAAAAATGATAATGCTCAGAGCGTTTTTATTTTTGACGGACGGGCGAAAAATATACGCCGGAAAATTTGACAAAATCCGCTTAATGGAGTATTATTACTCACACTTTTTAAGAAGCGCCGGCGCCCGAGCGGGACGGGATTCGGGTTTGCGGGACGCCGCTTAAAAATAAAAGACCTCGCGGCAAGATCGCGAGATATTCCCCGCGAGGCCGCTCGATACGAGGGAAAGACGCGGCAAGCCGCGCGGTATTGAACCGTTTTGCGCAATAAAAATGTAGTTTTTGCATCTCTTGAGAAAGAGCAGGAAAACGAATGCAATATGAAATGATGGCGCCCATTCCCGGCTTTCTGGAGGAACGAGTCTCAGACGTCAAAAAAAACGCGTGCATAGACAAGTCGTGCTACGACAAGTACGACGTCAAGCGCGGCCTGCGCAATCGGGACGGTACCGGCGTGACGGCGGGACTCACCCGAGTCGGCGACGTCCGCGGTTATTTCATGCGCGGGGGCGAAAAGGTTCCCGCGCCCGGCAGACTGATATACCGCGGCATAGACGTGTCGGAGCTGATCGAAGGCTTCCTGAGCGAGGGGCGGTTCGGGTTTGAAGAGACGGCGTATCTGCTCATGTTCGGCAGTCTGCCCGACGGCCGGTCGCTCGACGGCTTCAACCGTCTCCTCTCCGAATATCGCGAGCTGCCCTCCGGCCTCGCCGAAGGCATGATAGCTGAGACGCCCGGAGCGGATATTATGAACAAGCTCGCGCGATCCATCCTCGCGATGTACTCATACGACCCGGATCCCGAGACGGACGGGCGCAACATCGCCAAGGAACTCGACCGCGCGCTGCGGATTATTGCGCGCGGCCCGGTGATAGCGGCGAACGCGTACTCCGTGAAGCGGCGCCATTACGACGGCGAGAGCCTTCATATACACACGCCGCGGCGCGACCTGTCAACAGCCGAGAATTTCCTGCGCTCCGTCCGAGGCGGCGGCGGCTTCACGCGCGACGAGGCCGGGATTCTCGACTTGTGTCTCGTCCTGCACGCCGAACACGGAGGGGGGAACAATTCCGGTTTCGCCTGCCGCCTTCTCACGTCGTCCGGAACGGACATATATTCTGTCATGGCGGCCGCCGTCGGCTCGCTCAAGGGGCCGAGACACGGGGGCGCGAGCGCCCGGGCGGACGAGATGCTCTCGTATCTGCGCCGCGATGTGCGCGACTGGAAGGACGACGACGAAATACGCGATTATCTGCGCCGCATACTGCGCGGCGAGGCGGGCCGGGGAGACGGTCTCATATACGGTATGGGTCACGCCGTATACACGCTTAGCGACCCGAGAGCGGCGGAGCTCAAAAAGTTGGCGTCGACGCTGGCCGCCAAGAAAGGCGTGTCCGCCGAATTTGAACTGATTGAGGCCGTCGAGCGGCTTACGCCCCCGGTATTCGCCGAGCGCGACGGCGGTAAAAAAGCCATGTGCGCGAATGTGGATTTATATTCGGGATTCGTGTATAATATGCTTGGGATTTCGCGCGAGCTGTATGTCCCGCTGTTTGCCGTCTCACGGATGGTGGGATGGTGCGCGCACCACATCGAGGAGGTCGCCGGCTCCGGCAAGATGATACGTCCGGCGTACAAGTACATATCGCCCGACGCGAAATATACGCCGCTCTCCGAGCGATGTTGAGGGAGCGGCCTCGTTTACTGCGGCTCCGCCGCGGCAATTGTCCGCTCTGTATAAGGAAAGGAATGGTCATAATAAATGGCAAACAGAATTTTCACGTCTGAGTCGGTGACGGAGGGGCATCCCGACAAGATCTGCGACCAGATATCCGACGGGGTGCTGGACGCGATACTCCGGGACGACAAGTCGGCGCATGTGGCGTGCGAGGTCGCCGTGACTACGGGTCTCGTGCTCGTGATGGGCGAGATATCGACGTCCTCATACGTCAACATACCACAGGTCGCGCGCGAGACAATAGAGAAGATCGGATATACCGATCCCGAGTACGGATTCGACCACAAGGGCTCGGCCGTCATAACGTCCATTGACGAGCAAAGCCCGGATATCGCCAGGGGAGTCAACAGCGCCTATGACGACTCCGACGACAAGGGCGCCGGCGACCAGGGCATGATGTTCGGCTTCGCCTGCGACGAGACGCCGGAGTACATGCCGGCGCCGATCTCATTTGCTCACGCGCTGACCCGCCGTCTCGCCCAGGCGCGGAAAAGCGGGGAACTGGGCTTCCTGCGCCCCGACGGTAAATCGCAGGTGACTGTGGAATACGGCGAGGACGGCGCCGTAGCTGGCGTGCCGGCCGTGGTGGTCTCCACGCAGCACAACCCGGATATCGGGATCGACCGGCTGCGCGAGGCGATTATAGAGACTGTAATCAAGCCCGTGATACCCGCCCGGCTCATAACGCGCGACACGAAATATTTTGTCAATCCGACCGGCCGCTTCGTAATAGGCGGTCCCGTGGGGGACTCGGGACTCACGGGACGAAAGATCATAGTGGATACATACGGCGGATACGCAAGCCACGGTGGCGGCGCGTTTTCCGGCAAAGATCCGACGAAGGTGGACAGGAGCGGCGCGTATATCGCGCGCTATATCGCGAAGAACATAGTCGCGGCCGGTCTGGCGAAGGCGTGCCAAATAGAGATAGCATACGCCATCGGCGTGGCGCGGCCTATATCGATTCTGGTGGACACGCGCGGTACGGGCGTGATTGACGACGGCCGGATCGCTAAGATCGTGACGGAGCTTTTTGACTTGCGCCCGTCGAAAATAATATCACGGCTGAATCTGCTCGACACGCGGTACCAGCCTACCGCCGCTTACGGGCATTTCGGACGCGCCGACATTGAACTGCCATGGGAAGCGCTCGACGCCGCAGAGGCAATCAAGCAGTCGGTCTGACGGCCTCTGGTGAGCGTATGAAAGACGACAACGGGGGCGGGACGCGCGGCGTCGCGGGCGCGGAAGACGACGCGGACTCATACGGGAGCGTAATAGAGGGGCGCAACCCCGTCGCCGAGGCGCTGCGCGCCGGACGGCCGATAGACAAGCTGTACGTAGTTAAGGGCGGGCGCGGCGCCGCGCTCGGGCGCATAGTGTCGGCCGCGCGCGAGGCGGGCGCCGTCGTCATGGAGACGGATATCAAAAAACTCGATTCGATGAGTCTCACCCGCGCGCATCAGGGCGTCGTCGCCGTGGTTGCGGCCCGGCGGTACGCCGACGTGGGGGATATCCTCGAAGTCGCCGCCTTGAGCGGGCGCGCGCCGCTCGTCGTGGTGTGCGACGGCATATCAGACCCGCACAATCTCGGCGCGATAATCAGGACGGCGGACTCCGCGGGCGCGCACGGCGTCGTTATACCCAAGAGACGGAGTTCGCCCGTCACGGCGGCGGCGATAAAGGCGTCGTCGGGCGCGGCGGCTCATGTGGCGGTGGCCAGAGTGACCAACCTGACCGCCTCTCTCGGAGAGCTGAAAAAAGCCGGCCTGTGGGTGTTCGCGGCGTCGCCCGACGGCGATACGCCGCTGTGGGACGCGGAGTTCACGCGTCCGGCGGCCATAGTGATCGGCTCGGAGGGCGGCGGCATAGGCCGCCTCGTGAGCGAGAACTGCGATTATATGGTGAGCATACCGATGTTCGGGAAAGTGCGGTCGCTCAACGCATCCGTCTCGGCGGCCGTTATGCTGTACGAGGCGGTCAGGCAGAGGCAAAAATGACTCCCGCTGCCGGAACGGCTCCTAAGGAGGGACGCGTGTGGCAAAAGATAACAGCGCAATGGACGACGGCGATATAGCCGAGGAGATCACACTTGAGTCGATTTTGGCCGAGTATAAGAGTGAGGCGTATATCGACGGCGACAAGAAAACGCCGAGCGGAATCCTCAGCGAGAAAGCCGACAGAATCATCATGGAACTGTCGGATTCCGACTTGTCGCAGGCCGAAGTCGCGTCGTCCGCCGCGGCCGTGGTTTCCCCCGCCGCGCCCGCCGTACCTGCGGAGCGCCCGGTCCGCCCCGTCGCGCCCGCCACGCCGGAAGAGGGCGGCGCCGAACCCGCGCCTCCCGGTACGGCCGGCGAGGATGTTCCTCCGCGGCGCGAGCCGGAGAGCGGCGGCGAGTCCCCGGCGCCGGACGGCGGCGACGCCGGAGACGCCGGGGAGCCGGAGGATGTGGACGTCAGGTTCTTTGAGCAGTATCAGTACTCCGACTCCTACCGAACTCCCGGCGAGACGGAGGAATCGGCGCCGTCCGGAGACGACGTCCCGGGAAAGCGGCGCCGCGCGGGAAAGAGGGCGCGCGGTTCACTGTTTGGCGAGAGGCGTGAGGACGACGGAGACGACGCGGATCCGTACGCGAACGACGCGGCGCCTGTCGAGCCCGAACCGCGCGAGCCGGATCTGCGCGTCGCCGCGCGCAGGTTTTCCCTCGGCGACGGCGATCTCCTGCTGCGCTGGATGGCGTCGTGCCTGACGGCGTGCGTAATGGCGGCGCTCACTTTCTCGTTTGAGGCCGGGGCGCATCTCCCGTTCGGTCTTGAAAATGACCGGCAATTACTGACCGGCATTTTGATGATATTGCAGCTGCTCGTCATGATGATCGGCGTCGAGATCCTCGTGCGGGGCGTATACAGCATAGTGCAGGCGTCTCCGGGCGTCGAGTTTCTTGTGGTCATGTCGAACGTGACGGCTCTTTGCGCGGGCGCGGTCACGCTTCTCAGGGAAAACGCGCAAACGGAACTCCCGTACAGCGCGGTCGGCGCGTTTTCCGTCGCGTTCACGCTTCTTGGAGAAAAGCTGTACCGCCGCTCGTACGCCGAGACGATAAAGGCGGCGGCCTCAATCCAGGAGCCGTATATCGGTCTGACGGAATACCGCGGCGATCTCAACCGCGTGGTGTTCCGGCGCGCGCGCGGTACCGCGGAAGGCTTCTATAACGCGCTCATGTCGCGCGATGTTTGCGAATCCGCGTACAGGTACGCCGCCCCCATGCTTGTGGCCTTTTCCTTTGTCGTGACGTTTCTCAGCGCTTTCGCGCACGGTCGGTCGGATTATCTGATCCACGCGCTGTCCGCGCCGCTTGCGGCGGCGGCGGCGTTTTCCGGACATCTGGCGTTTTCCGCGCCGTTTTCCGTCATATCGAAGCGCGCGCGCAGGGCCGGAGCGGCTATGACCGGCTGGATGTGCGCTGCGGACATCGCGGACATCGACGGACTGTGCGTCACGGACGACGATTTGTTCCCGGAGGGAACGGTATCGATATCAGGTGTAAAGATATACGAGGGCGTACCGCCCGAAAAGGCCATACGCTATACCGCGGGACTCATATCGGCGTCGGGCTCGGGACTGACGCGCGTATTTAATGAAATGCTCAGGCGCGAGGGCATGACCGCGCTGCGCGTGGACAATTTCGCCTGTTATGACGGCGGAATAAGCGCGCTCGTACACGGGGAGCGCGTCTCCACGGGTTCCGCGGCGTACATGAAGCTGATGGGCATAAGGATCCCTGCGGAGATGAACCTTAACAGCGCTGTATTCACCGCTGTCGAGGACAAACTCGTCGCCATGTTCGCGATGGACTACGTACCCGTGAATTCGGTGCAGAACGCGCTCCTGTCCATCCCGCGGTGGGGAATAAGGTTGCTGTTTGCCGTGCAGGACTTCAACATCACGACAAAAATGGCGGAGCAGAAATTCAACGTCGCGTTCGAGGACGTCGAAAACCTGCCGATTCGCAATACGTATGACATCGTGCGCGGCGCGGGCGGCGGCAGGATAGCCGCCGTGTTCACCCGCGACGGACTTGATGTCGTCGGCGAGCTCGTATCCGGCGCGCGCGTACTGAAGACCACGGCCTTTTTCGCGACGCTCATATCAGTCGCGTCCGCGGCGCTCGGCGTGCTGATAACGGTGTCGCTGTGCTGGCTGGGCGCGTATCACGCCGCGCGCGCGGGCAATCTATTACTGTTCATGCTCTCGACGTTCGCCGTCACGCTGCTCGTCAGCGGCTTTGCCAAGTTCAAAAAATAGCGATTGACGCGCCTCCCGGCGCTCGCCCGTCTTCGACGGCTTCCGTGTATCTGAAGGTATAAAATAACGGCGGCTCTACCGCGCGCCGCGATTTTTTTCGCGGTGTCCCGCGCGCTTTATCGCGCGGGGCGCGGTTTCCGCCAATCGCTTGCCGCGCCGCGGTTTTACGCCGCCGCGCGGCACATGTCCGGCGGATCGACAGCGCCGGACGTTTTTTATCCGGGGAGGCAGGTCTATGAACCTTGAGACGGAATTTGAAGACGGCGCGCTGACGCTGCGTTTTGACGGTGAACTCGACCATCACGCGGCAAAGCGGGCGGTAGTGACAATTGAGGAGTACATCAACACGTTTTTGCCCAGACGCTGCGTGCTGGACCTGAGGGGCGTGACATTCATGGACTCGTCGGGCATCGCCGTGCTGGTGAAGGCCCGCAAGCGGATGGATGAGCTTGACGGTTCGCTCGGCGTGGAAAACGTGCGCAGACAGCCGCTGCGCGTGCTGCGCGCGGCGGGCATCGACAGGATCATAAGTATTGCCGCGACGGCGGCGAGGGAGGCGTGACTACATAGTGAATGAGATAAACAGGGTGAAGCTCGAATTTCTCAGCAGATCATGCAACGAGGCGTTCGCGCGGACGGCGGTCGCCTGCTTCGCCGCACAGCTCGACCCGACGCTCGATGAGATAGGCGACATCAAGACGGCGGTCAGCGAGGCCGTCACGAACTGCATCGTACACGCCTATCCCGACACGCTCGGACGGATAACGGTGAGCGCGCGACTGTTCGACGACGCCACCGTGGAGATAAGCGTACGCGACCGCGGTCTCGGAATCAGAGACATCGCGGCGGCGCGAGAGCCGCTCTTCACCACAGGCGGCGACGACAGAAGCGGTATGGGCTTTTCCATAATGGAGAGCTTCATGGACAAGCTCCGCGTCCGCTCCACGCCCGGCAAAGGCACCACGGTCACAATGACGCGCCGCATTTCGGCGCGCTCCGGTTCGAGGTAAATGGAAAGGAACTCCGCGACCCGCATCGCCGCCGCCCAAAACGGCGACCGAGAGGCGTACAGCGAGCTCCTTGAGTCGAATTCCGGGTTGGTGTGGAGCGTCGCGCGCCGTTTTTTCGGGCGCGGCGTCGATCCCGACGACCTCTTTCAGCTGGGCTGCGTCGGTCTTTTGAAAGCCGTGGAGGGATACGACCCCGGATTCGGCACGCAGTTTTCGACGTACGCCGTCCCGAAAATAGCCGGGGAAATACGCAGATTCCTGCGCGACGACGGCAGCGTGAAGGTCAGCCGCGCCATGAAAGAGCGCGCCGGCGCCATACGCAGAGCGCGCGGCGAGCTGGAGCAGAGGTTTGGCAGAGAGCCGACCGTCTCCGAGCTGTCAGACGAGCTCGACATGCCTGTGGAGGACATAGCCGCCGCCCAGGCGGCGTCCGAGCCGCCTGAGTCGCTCTCCGGGGCGCCCGGCGCGGATGGGACGCCGGCGCTGAATATCGCCGGCGGCGTCTGGACGGAGGACAGCGTCATTGAGAGAATAGCGCTGCGCGACGCGCTGAAATCCCTCCCGGAGCGCGAGAGACTCGTCGTGGAGCTGCGCTATTTCCGCGGTATGACGCAGGACGCCGCCGCCCGGATACTGCGCGTATCTCAGGTGCAAGTTTCGCGTCTGGAGCGCAGAGCTATCGAGAAACTGCGCGCGACCATGCAAGAATAAATTCATTTGCGAGCCGCGCGCGGCGAGATC
>JAITKI010000005.1 GCA_031278515.1 Oscillospiraceae bacterium
ACGGAGCAAAAATTGTCACATTTCGCATTTTCCGGGGATTTATTCCTCGGAAAATGCTCTTTGCGAGCCGCGCACGGCGAGATCCAACCCTCGTTACTCGTTTGTTACGGCCCCGGCCGTGACAAACGAAAACAGTCTCCGGAAAAAACGCTTGCTTATTTTCGGAAAGTGTATTATCATTGTGGAGCGTCGCGTCGGCATAACGGCGCGGACGCGGAATATTGCGCCGCATCCCGGCACACGGGAGCGACAGCAGGAGGTTTTACAATTGAAAAGCAGCGTTTTTTCCACAGGCAGGATGACCCGGTTGGCGGTACTCGTCGCTATCTTACTCATTTTCTGTTACACCCCGCTCGGAAGGCTGCCGCTCGGCCCGATTTTCATCACACTGAACATGATACCGGTCGTCATATCCGCGATATTGCTCGGGCCGTCGGGCGGCGCGATTCTCGGCGTGATTTTCGGACTGTGGAGTTTTTCCACGTGCTTCGGGACGGACGTGCTGGGTACCGCCCTTGTGAATCAGAGCTTCGGTTCCGCCGTGCTTGTGGCTTTGATGTGCATCACGCCGCGGTTTATCGCGGGTTGGGTTCCGGGCTTTTTGTTCAGATGGCTGGATAAGGAGCGGTATATAAAGCTGGAACACTATAAGTCAGATGAAGACGGCGAACTGAAATTCACGGGGATTACAAAACTGCGGCTCGTATGGCCATCATGCGTCTTGACGTGCGTTGCGGGTTCACTGCTCAATACGCTGCTCTTTACGGGCGCGCTCGTCCTGTTTTTTGCCAAGAACGCGATTGTCGGGGAAATGCTCGGCAGTAACGACGTGTGGACGATTATAGGGATAATTATCACCGAAAACGCCATCTTTGAGGCGATCGCCTGCGCCGTCGCGGGCGGGGGAGTTTCCCGCGCGCTGCTCAGATATCGGCCTCAGCGGTGACGAAGGAGCGTATCGCAATGATTCTCGCAATCGACATAGGAAACTCGAATATAGTGATAGGCTGTATCAACGGCCATGACATCGAACATCTTTACCGCATAGAAACAGACGCGTCCAGGACGGAGGACGAGTACGCCGCCGGCATCAAGCAGATACTGGGGCTGGACGGCGTGGGAGCGGACATATTCGACGGGGCTATAATATCATCGGTGGTGCCGCCCCTGACGGGCTGTATGCAGACGGCCGTAAAAAAAATAACCGGCCTTGACGCTCTCGTCGTAGGCGCGGGTATGAAGACGGGCCTGAATATCAGGATAGACGACCCCGCGCAGCTCGGCAGCGACCTCGTCGCCACGGCGGTGGCGGCGGCGACGCACTACGAGCTGCCCGCTATAATATTCGACATGGGTACGGCTACGACGATCGGACTCGTAGACAAGGGCGCGAATTTTATGGGCGGCGCCATATTTCCGGGAGTCGCGCCATCGATGAACGCGCTCGTGAGCGGCACCTCACAGCTTCCCAAGGTGTCCATAGAGGCGCCCGCCAGATGTATCTCCGCCAACACAATCGACTGCATGAAGAGCGGCGCAATTTTCGGCACCGCCTCGATGATGGACGGTATGATAGACAGAATTGAGGAGGAACTGGGCGCGAAAACGCGCGTCATAGCGACGGGAGGACTCGCGGCGAGAGTTCTTCCGTATTGCAAGCACAAAATTATCCACGACGCCGACCTCCTTCTGCGCGGGCTGGCGGCGCTCTATGAAAAGAACGTGAAGCCGCGCGCGGAGCGGGCGCGGGCTACTGCGACGCGTCTCTGAATTTCGCGCGCGATTCGCGCATTTCCGTCAGAGCGGACGCGAGGACATCCTCCGTATGTCTCAGCGCGTCGTCGATATACTCGTTGGCGGCGCGCCTGAGTTCGGCGGACGAGCGTTCCGCGGAGCTTAGCATCTCCGCGCTGCGCGTCTGCGCGATGCGCAGTACCTCTTGCTCGTCTACGAGTTGACGCGCGCGATCCTCCGCAGCCTTGCGCACGGCCTCCGCCTCGCGCTTCGCGTTGCCTATGAACTCCGTGCGGGCCTCCACAAGCCGCTTGGCCTCGGCGAGTTCCTGAGGGAACTGCGCGCGGATATCGTCAAGCAGATCAAGCGCCTTGTTCCGCTCGATAACGCACTTCTCCGCGCCGAGCGGGATCCCCCAAGCTTCCGTTATCATCGCGTGCAGTTCGTCGAGCAATTCCTGCACTCTGTTGCCGCTGCTCATATCGTCACGACCCCCTCTATCCGTTAGACGCCACCGCGCCGGTGATGTCGCCTATGATCTCTCGCGGCACGAAGCCGCTAAGGTCCGCTCCGTAGCGGGCCATTTCTTTGACTACAGTGGAACTCAAATACGTGTACTTTTCGCTTGACGCCAGGAACACGGTGTCTATTTCCGGCTCGATTTTTTTGTTTGCGAGCGCGGTCTGAAACTCCCAGTCGAAGTCGGACACGGCGCGCAGACCCTTGACTATGACGCTCGCGCCTTTTTGCTTCGCGTAACTTACAAGCAGATCATCCGACGTGTCCACCTCGACGTTTCTGTAGTGCTTGACGGTCCGGCGTATTAGGTCCATGCGCTCCTCTCGCGTGAAAAGCGGACGTTTGCCGGAATTTATCATGACGCATACATATACCTTGTCAAAGATCGCCGCGGCGCGTCTTATTATATTCAAGTGTCCGAGCGTTATCGGGTCAAAGCTGCCGGGGTATACGGCTATCTTCATGTATATCAGCGTAATCCTTTCGTAATGCCGCGCGTCCTTCACGGCGTCTCGCTCGCGCCGACCGAACGTCTGTACAAGGTGAGCTTGGAGCCGCCGTATCTGCGCTCCGTCCATTTGTAATACGGCGCGCGCGCGTCCGGCATCGGTGTTCCGGAGCGCGATTCACAGATTATTATACCATTTTCGCTCAATTTGTCAAACTTTATTATTTTTTCGAGCGCGGCGCCGAGCAAGGGAGTGTCGTAAGGCGGATCGAGAAAGATGATTCCGAACCGCTCGCAGTTTTCGAGGTACGCGAGCGAGTCGCTCCTGACGACGGACGCCGAGTCCGAAAAGCCGGCCGCCGCGATATTCTCGCGCGTGAGGCGCGCCGCCGCTCCGGAGATGTCCGCGAAAACGGCGCTGTCGGCGCCGCGGGAGAGCGCCTCGATGCCGAGCTGGCCCGTACCCGAGAACAGGTCGAGTACGCGCCGCCCCTCGATTTCAAACTGAATGATGTTGAATATGGCCTCTTTTACGCGATCCCCGGTCGGGCGTATCGCAAGGCCGGACGGCTCGCGCAGCCTGCGGCCGCGCGCCAGCCCGCTGATAACTCTCATGGAATTGTACCCGGAGCTTCACCGCCGACGTCCTCCCGGCTCTCGTCGGCGTCGGGATGGAAAAACTCGTACACGCTTACGGCCGCGTTTGCGGGTACGACGCCGCGCAGAGCGTCAAGCGAGGCGGCGCGTATGGCCTTTACGCTCCCAAACGCGCGCATGAGCGTCTTGCGGCGTTTATCGCCTATGCCCGATATGCCGTCCAGCACGGAGCGCGTCACGCTCTTTGAACGGAGACTGCGGTGGTATTCTACGGCGAATCTATGCGTCTCTTCCTGGATTGCGCCCACGAAGGCGAACGCGGCGGGGTTTGAGAAAATGCCTATCTCGCCGCCGTCGGGGGAGACAAGCGCGCGCGTGCGATGGCGGTCATCCTTGACCATCCCGAAAACGGGAAGCGCTACGCCGGCGTTCGCAAGCGCGTCGCGCGCCGCGCGGGCGTGCGAAGCGCCGCCGTCTACAAACATGACGTCGGGCAGGTCGGAAAACCCCGCGTCGCCCGCGATGAAGCGTCCCGCGCGCCGCGAAACGGCCTCCGTCATGCTGTGGTAGTCGTCCTGCGCGTCGAGCGTCTTGATCTTGAACCGCCTGTAGTCGCGCCTGAGCGGCTTGCCGCGGCGGAACACGGTCATGGAGGCGACTATGTCGGACGAACCCGTGTTGGATATATCAAACGCTTCGATGCGCTCCGGAGAAGAGCGGAGTCCCAGCGATTTTTGCAGCCATTGGAGCGTTTTGAGTGTCTTTTCCTCTCGCGTCGCCGCCAGCTGCGCCTCCTCGCGCGCGTTCACGTTCGCCGTCTCGACGAGGCGGCGTTTCTCGCCCCTGCGCGGATGGCGGAGCCGGATCCTCCTGCCGGAACTCTCCGTGAGAAGCTGCTCGATGAGCTCCGCGTCCTGCGGCCAGACGGGCAAGTACACGTCCGGCGGGACGACGCCGCGTTTTGTATAATACTGGCGCAGCAGTTCCGATACGGCGTCCCCGGGTTTCTCGATAGGAGTGTCGAACAGTTCGGCGTCCTTATCGAGCAGTGTTCCGCCGATATAGTGCAGCACGGTGAAGCAGCTCTTGGCGGGTCCCGCGTGGTAGCCGATGTAATCCGCGTCGGCGCTGGCGCCGGACACGACGAGCTGCTTTGACTCCAGCTGCTGTATGGCGCGCAGACGGTCGCGCAGTTCGGCGGCGAGCTCGAAACGCAAATCGTCGGCGGCTTTTGACATGTCCGCCTCAAGCCGCGCCTTTACGTCCGCCGTCTTCCCGTCAAGCAGCGCTATGGCGGACTCTATCGCCTCCGTGTGCAGCGAGCGCGGCGTGCCGGGCAGACAGTACGCCGCGCACGCGCCCATGTGGTGGTTGAGACACGGGCGCTCTTTGCCGACATCGCGCGGGAATTTGCGCGAGCACGTGGGCAGCCTGAGCGCCTTTTGCATGGCGCTGACAGCCTCAAATGTCCTGTGCCTGTATCCGAACGGCCCGAAGTAGCGGGCGCCGTCCTTGGCCGGCTTGGACGTCACCGAAAATGTCGGGTACTCTTCGCGCGTGTCTACGCGGATGAAGGGGTAGCCCTTGTCGTCGCGCAGGAGTATGTTGTATTTTGGCGAGTGATGCTTGATGAGCGAATTCTCAAGCAGCAGCGCCTCAAATTCGGATCCGGAGATGATGACGTCAAAATCGGCGATTTTGGATATCATCGCGGAGGTCTTGAGATCGTGGTCGCCGTGGAAATAGCTGCTGACGCGGCTTTTCAGATTCTTTGCCTTGCCGACGTATATCACGTCACGCCCGCTGTCAAGCATGACGTACACACCGGGCAGCGCCGGCAGTCCGAGCGATTTCTCCCTCAAAGCGTCCATCACGCGTCGCCGTACGCGTCCGCGCTCCGCGCGACCGCCATCATGACGGCGCACTCAAGGCGCTTTTTGAACAGTCTGCAACCGAACTCATGCACGCCCTCTATCGAGCCCGTCGCGCGGTATGAGTTGGCCGCGCAGCCGCCGGAGCAGTACAGGCGAGCCCAGCACTCGCGGCACTCCGGCCGCGAGTAAACTCCGCACGAGCGGAACGCCGCGCGCAGGGACGCGTTTGTGACTCCGGCCCAGACGTCGCCCATTCGGTACGCCGTGTCGCCGACAAATTGATGGCACGGGTACAGCTCGCCCTCCGGAGTGACGGCGAGATACTCAAAGCCCGATCCGCAGCCCGACACCCGCTTATATATGCACGGTCCACCCGGAAGATCGAGCGTGTAGTGGTAAAAGGTGAAGCCGCGCCCCTCGCGCTCGCGCCGGAGCATTTCAGACGCGAGCAGTTCGTACTGACCGCACAGCGCGGGCAGATCGTCCCATGTCAACGCGCCGGGAGCGCCGGGCGCCGCGACGACCGGTTCCATCGCGAGCTCTGTGAAGCCGAGATCCGCCATGTGCGTGACGTCGCGCGTGAAGTCCGTGTTTTCGTGCGTGAAAGTCCCGCGTATGTAGTATGAGCGTCCGCCGCGCGCCTCGACGAATCTCCGGAATTTCGGGAGTATGACGTCGTAGCTGCCCTTTTCCCCGAGTTTGCGGCGGCTGTCGTGTACGCGGGGTCTGCCGTCCAGACTCAGCACGACGTTGTGCATCTCGCGGTTACAGAAATCAGTGACGTCGTCGTCAAGCAGCACGCCGTTTGTGGTCAGAGTGAAACGAAACAGTTTGCCGCGCGAGGACTCCGCGCGCCTGCAATACGCGACGAGCCGCTTGACGACGTCCCAGTTCAGAAGCGGCTCGCCGCCAAAGAAGTCAATGTCGAGGACACGCGCGCCGCCCGACGAGTCAATAAGGAAATCTATAGCCTGTCTGCCCGTCTCATACGCCATCAGGGCGCTCTCCCCACGGTAGCGCCCGCCGCCCGCGAAGCAGTAATCGCAGGACATGTTGCACGCGTGCGACACGTGGAGACAGAGCGCCCTCACGGCGCTCTCCCGCCGCCCGAGCGCCTTCGCGGCCTCCGCGCCCGTCTCGTCGTCGGAGAACAATTTCCCGGCGGCTTTGAGTTCGTCGATGTCGGACAGCGTGTCCAGGATCTCCTGTTCGGTTATATCGGGTCGGGACGCGTATTTTTCAAGCACAAGACGCACAAGCTCGCCGCGCGGCGTATCCGCGTACATGCCGATAATGTCGTAGGCGAGCTTGTCAACGCTGTGTATAGCGCCGCTGCCGGCGTCCAGAACGATGTTATAACCGTTCAGCTTGTACATGTGCGTCATGGGGATTTCGCAGAGAGACGGCGTTTTACCGCTCGCGCTCGGCGGACAGCAGTTCGCAGCGCTGGTTGGCGACGCCGCAAGAGGTCTTGCAGGCCGACTGGCAGGAAGTCTGGCACTGGCCGCACCCGCCTTCGGCTGCGCTGAGTACCAAATCGCGCGTTTCGATTGTGATTATTCGTTTCAATGTTGCAAACTCCCGATAAAATATTTTCGCACCGCCCGTTACGGCGAAGCCGTGGCGGACGGAATGCTTTGCAAAGCGTTTCAGCTCGCTATTAAAATAACATTCTTCACGAGGTCGATGCTCGATATGGCCCCGGTGACGACGGTTTCGACACCCATTATGTCGGTGAGGGTGACGCTGCCGCCGTCAGTCGTGACTCCGCTGACGTGTTCGCACACGAGCGTTTCGCATCCGTCCTTTATCTCAAATACAGACGACAGACACATCGCCGTGATCACTCCTTTCCGTCAGAAGCCGCGCCGGCGTCCAGCGCGTCCAGCGCCCCTTGCAGATACGCGCTGCCTCGCTCGAACTGTCCCGCCGCGTCCTCTATAAGGGCGGCGACGGCGCCGTATCCCGCGCGCTCAAACCTGAGCCTGATATCGCGAAGCTCCTTCGTGTGACTTTGGTTGTGCTCATGCATATACCGCAAGAGCGCCGCGTCCTTCGGCGCTCCCGCGCCCTCCGGCGCGAGGACGCGCGGGTGTTCGTGTTCGTGGCTGTGCTCATGGCTGTGCGTGTGTTCGTGTGTGTGGCCGTGCGTATGCTCATGCGCGTGGTCGTGTTTGTGCGTGTGCTCGTGGCAGTGTTCACCGCCGTGATGCTCGTGTTCGTGCGGGTTGGACATGCGCGTTCCCTCCGCAGTCAAAACTCTGCGAGAGAGGGCCGTTTGTACGATTCCGGAGCCCCCCCGCCGCAGTCGCGCCGTACAACGAAACGCTGAACGCGTATCGCGCAGCGCGCCGTCCTCCGGCGACCGCCGCGAAACGGCGGACCGGAGAGTGGTTCATTATACAGCGGCGTACGATCGTTGTCAATAACCCGGTTTGCCGTTTAAAATTCATGATTCGCAAAAAATTTACAAAATGTTCACATTTAGAGCGCAGGGCCGCCGCTTCCGCCGCCCCTGCGCGGCTTTTTGAGACGTGCCGGAGACATTATCAACCTGTAAACAAGCCTGTTCACTTCGTCTATGCGGCTGCTCCAATCGTCGCGGCGTTTGAGCGGTTCGGGTTTGCCTATCCCGTCGTTGCCGTTGCGGGAAATGTCTTGCAGCAACAAATTGATGCGTTTGAGAGTTTTTCTGTCATTTGTCTGCCAGTACAAATAATCCTCCCATGCTTTTTCGGCAAACATCAACTTACTCATGCTCCATCGCCACAAGTTCTTCCAACGTTTTTACCACCACGTTGCCCTGCTCAATCTGGCGGGCGGCCTCATCAATGGCGGCCATGTTGCGCTCGCTGTAAAACGGGTCAACAGACACCTCAAATGGTATGCGCCGTTCGCGGCTTACCTTTTTGGCGAAAATCGTAAAGGCCGTGGTCATGTTCATTCCGAGCGCTTGGCAGGTATGCTCCATTGACTTTTTCAAGTCCTCGTCCATTCGGATATTTACTAATACTTGTGCCATTGGATTCACTTCCTTTCAACTCTATTGTATGCTTTTATAAAGACGATGTCAATATGCCGTCTTTACGAATAATTTCATTTGTGATGGCTTCGCCATCACAAACGCGTCACGGGAGCTTGGATCTCGCCGTGCGCGGCTCGCAAAGAGCATTTTCCGAGGAATAAATCCCCGGAAAATGCGGAATATTACAATTTTTGCTCCGTTATATAGGGGCCCCCGCGAAGTCGAATGACTTCGTGGGGAGAGGACGAACGACGGAGCGAGCAAGTTCCCGGCTTTAGCCGGAAACTTGCTTAGCGC
>JAITKI010000025.1 GCA_031278515.1 Oscillospiraceae bacterium
TCCTCCAGCACGAGGCCTTTTTCCGTCCTGTGCAGGACGCACAGCTCAGAGATGATGTAGTCCACCTCGCCCGCCGCCGTGAGCGGGAGCGCGCATTTTTTCAGTATCTTCGGGTTGCCCTTCTTGTCGCAGTGCTCCGTCATTATGAGCACTTTTTTCGCCCCGGCGACGAGATCCATCGCCCCGCCCATGCCGGCGGCCGTCTTGCCGGGTATCATCCAGTTGGCGAGGTTGCCCTCCTGATCGACCTCATACGCGCCGAGCACCGTCGCCGCGACGTGTCCGCCGCGTATATATCCAAACGACGTGAAGCTGTCGAAGCAGCAGCCGCCCACGCGCAGCTTAGACACGCTGCCGCCCGCGTCCACGACGTCGGGATCTGTCCACTCGCCCTCTGCGGGCGGCCCCGCGAGACCTATCGCGCCGTTTTCCGTATCCACCCAGACGTCTATGCCCTCCGGCAGGAAGTCGAGACATTTTGTCGGCATACCTATGCCGAGGTTCACAAGATCGCCGTCCTCAAAGAACCGCGCCGTCCTGTAGGCGATCAAATCGCGTCCCGTAATATCAGCCATTTTATGTCCTCCAATTTGAGTTTATTGAGCGTTGCAGGGGCGACCATCCCGGTCGCCCGCCGGTTCACGCGGCAAGCGCGTACGGCGAAGCATGACGAAAATCATATCGCCACGACGGCGTCGACGAGCGCGCCGGGCGTCATAATGAGATCCGGGTCGAGCTGCCCGATCTCCACGACTTCCTCCGCCTCGACGATGACCCAGTCGGCCGCCGTCGCCCATATCTGGTTGAAATTGCGCGCCGTGCGGTGGTATACGACGTTACCCATCTTGTCCGCCTTCCACGCGTGAATCAGCGCCACGTCGGCGCGAAGCGGCTTTTCGAGCAGGTAATCCACGCCGTCCACTTTGATTATCTCCTTGCCCTCGGCTATGGGCGTTCCTAAACCCGTCGGAGTCAATACGCCGCCGATGCCCGCGCCGCCCGCGCGGACGCGCTCGCAGAGCGTGCCCTGCGGCACAAACGTCACGTTGAGCTCCCCCGCGACGACCTTCTCGACCGTCTCCGTGTTGGAGCCGATGTGCGAGCACGTGATGTGCGCTATGCGCCCGTCGTGGACTAAAAGCCCTATCCCGCGCCCCTTGACGCTCGTGTTGTTCGATATGACCTTCAAATTCCGGACGTCCTTGTCGATCATGCCCTGGATAAGTTTTTCCGGTACGCCGACGTTGACGAAGCCCGGAATGAGTACCGTCATGCCGCTTTGCACCTTCTCCATCGCCTTTTCAAGCGGCGCCACTTTTGTTCTTGGCATTTGCGTTCCTCCTTATCTTACTCAGGTTTCCACGTCGCGGGGAGTGTCTTCCCGTCGCGCAGGGTGTGGCGCGTGATGCCGAGGATTTCGCGCGCGTCGTCCGCCGTGGCTATCTCTCGCCCGGCGAGTTTACTGAGCTCCACGGCGCGTTCAACGAGCTGGACGTTCGTGGCTATGACGCCTCGCGAATAATAGATGTTGTCCTCCAGGCCGACGCGCAGGCCGTCCGCGCCAAGCGCGAGTCCCGCGAGCAGCATGGACATGTGTCCGCGCCCGATGCCGGAGACCGACCACGTGGAGCCCTGCGGCAGCTTGCCGGCGAGGAACGCCAGATTCTCCGTCGTCGCGGGCATACTTCCGCCGACGCCCATGATGAACTGGATATGCGGGGGCTTTGGTATATTGTGCTTCTCGACGTAGTACATGACGCTGTCGATATGCCCCGTGTCGAAAACCTCGAACTCCGGCTTGATGTCGTGCTTGACGACTTCTTTGCTCAAATAATTCAGGAATCTCGGGCTGTTCTCGAATATATAGCTGTTGGCCCAATTTATCGTGTTCGGATCGAAAGAGCACATCTCCGGCAGCAGCGCGCCCAGGTGCTGTATGCGCTTTTCGTCCTCGTACTCCCCGCCGGACGTCGTCAGGTTTATGAGAATATCGACGCCCGCCTTTTTGCAAGCCTTGCGCGTTACCTCGACGGCGTCCGTGAACTTTTGAAGGCTCATCGACTTGTAGCCGACCTCCAGCTTGCCCGCGACTTCTTTATCCTCGCGCACGTGGATGTGCGCTATCGAAGCGCCCGCCTTCGCGCAGTCCACAATCTGCTCCGCGAGTTCCTCCGCCGTGTACGGCACCGTCGGCGCCTGCGACTTCTTCGTCCCCGCCCCGCAGAGACACACCTGGATGATGATCTTATTAGTTTTAGCCATTTGTTAACACTCCTCTAAATATACTTAAATATACGTGAAACGTCATTTGTGTTGATCGCGGAGACTCCCAACTCGATGGCGCCAACAACAGCTTCAGAAGTCCGTGTTTCGATATTATTATCTAATGATGTCCGGCGCCTGCGTTATGTCTCTTGGGAATACCGCGGCAAGATGTGAATAATTTCGTTTGTGATGGCTTCGCCATCACAAACGAGTCACGGGAGCTTGGCTCTCGCCGTGCGCGGCTCGCAAAGAGCATTTTCCGAGGAATAAATCCCCGGAAAATGCAAAATATTACAATTTTTGCTCCGTCGCACGGGACGCACTCCTCCGCAAAAATTCTTTTCGCCTACGCCGAAAAGGACGGGAGGGCGAAAATCGCTACAAACGAAAACATTCGATGTCAGAATAGTTGCGACAAAGAATGCTTATACTGTCCGATGTTGTCGAACGCCTTGTCAAGGAGCTTTGTTCGGCGACAGGCCTCACTTAGCGTGTGAGACATGCCGCCGGAAAATGTCCACAACTCATTTTCCCAGCCTTTGGAGTACGAGAACGAATCGAAATGTTACACGGGGTCGTCCATAAACCTCTTCGTCAGCTTGAACACCTCGAACAGCTGCTTATCGCGTTTGGCGAGCAGCGCCTGCTTGTCCGCGCCCGTGTAGTCGTAGAAGCCCTTGCCAGACTTAAAGCCGAGCTCTCCACGCTCAATGTGCTCCGCGAGCGTCTTTGGCATGTCCACGGGCTCGGGCGGCGTGTAGGACTTGTTTTTATAGTTGTTGGCAGTCATGTCGAGGCCTCCGAAGTCGGCGCGCTTGCACAGACCTAGGACGACGGCGCGCGGGATAAAGCTCGCCTTGACGGCCTTGTCGATGTCCTCCGGCGTACAGTAACCGTTGTCGAGCAGGTAGAACACCTCCTGATTGAGACACATCTGCATACGGTTGGCGATGTATCCCCGCACAAACTTCTTCATAAGGACGGCGGTTTTCCCGCATTTTTCAAGCAGGGCGACGGTGACGTCGGCGTATTCCTGCGGCGCCTGCTCGCTCTTGACGACCTCTACAAGCGGTATGAGCTGCGCCGGCGAGTACCAGTGCGCTATCACGGCCTGTTTCAGTCTGTTTTTCGGCAGCAGATCGAACACGTTCAGCCCCGACGTGTTCGACGCAATTATCGCGCTGTCCGGGACGGCCTTATTGACCTTCTCAAACAACTCTATCTTCGCGTCACGATTTTCGACTATCGTCTCCTGGATGAAGTCCGCGCCCTTCACGGCGTCCTCCACCGTGAGCGCAAACGACACGCGCCCGTAAATCTCATCGATTTGATCGGTGGGGATGAGTCCCTCCTCCGCGAACGTGACAAGGCTCTTGAGCAGCGTCGTCTTCGCCCGCTCGCGCGTCTCCTCGCTGCGCGTCCACATCGTCACGTCGTATCCGCCTATGGCGAACATCTGCGCGATACCCGGCCCCATAGTCCCGGCGCCCAGCACCGCTATTTTCTTAATATCGCTGAGTGTTTTCATACAATGACCTCACAATCGTGTTCTCTTAAATTAACTTGATCTCATTCAAAACGCTCCGGACTCCCAAGCGACGAGACGCACAAACCCGCCGTCGGCCATCTCGCAGCGAAACGGGAAGGCGGCTATCGTCAGGCGTTTTCCGGTGGCCTCGTCGATGTTGCCGCCCGCGTTTTCCACGGTGCAGACGCCGTGCTGCATGAAGAGGCGGTGGCACGGTTCGTAGTCGGGAAACTCGACCGTGGGATCCTTGCCCGTCGCCTTGCGGTACGCCGTATCGAGCCACGGCATCTGCTCGCGGAGCGGATCGTGCCACAGAGGCGCGTCGGTGGCGCCCCACGTACCGGTTATGCCCTTGATGTGCTTTTCATGTATGAGCCACTTCGCGACGTCCGGCCCCATGCCGGGGTAGTAGTTGTAGTACTTGTCGTTATTTCGGCGCCAAAAGCGGTGGAAGCCCGTGTTGACGGCGACCCAGTCTCCCTCACGGATCTCCAACCCGTCCTTTTTCGCGGCCGCTTCGAAGTGATCGGGAGTGAGTTCCACCCAGATATTGCCGAATTTCGCAGGATCTCCGCCGGCGGCGTCCCACTTCGCGTTGAACTCGTCGTACAGATGTGTCATGTCGAGCACGACGCCCGCGCCGATACAGTGCTCGAGCGGTATCTCGTCGAGACTGTAGCCATAGCGCTCCCTGTCCACCTCCTCCTCGTGCAGGACGTGGTTGGGCGCGTCCATGTGCGTGCCGGCGTGCAATGTGCCGGTGTACGTCATCGTGCGCTTGTGGAAACGCCCCAAGTATTGCCCGCGCGGGAACAGCAGATCCTGACGCGCGCCCGGAAACGGCCACAGCGGGGTATCCGTACCCCAGGGTTGGGAGAGATCGTAGATTTTGGGCATTTTTGTCTTGTCCAGGTAGAACTTTGACTTGTCGAGCGGCATATACGCCATTGGTATGACCTCCTCAATATATGGTAATTATTTTGTGTTCCTCCGCAACTCTCCCTATACTAAACTATGGAATAGTACCAAAGTCAAGTGTTTTTTTGAAAGAATCATTTCGTTTGTTACGGCCCCGGCCGTGACAAACGAAATGATTCAGCTTTGAATAACATTGACAAACCCGGCGGCGGAGGTGTACACTGCCGTCGGCCTGAGAATTTCCCGCGTCCCTGCCGAGGCGTTTCCGCCGCCGTGAAGGGTGCGGTTTAGCTCAAGTTTCGGGGTATTATTTCGACAACTGTTATATGCGGGGTTTTCACGCGCGCGTACGCCCTTGCGCGCTTCTCCGCAGACGAAAACGCTTTTCGGGCGATGTTCCGCAATTTGGGAGGATTCATTTCATGGAACGCTTACTATATCGATTCAGACGCCGGATATCCGCCGCCCTCATCGCGGCGGCGGCGCTTGCCCTCGCCGCCGCCGCCGCGCCGCCGGCCGTTGAGGCGTCCGCCGCCTACTCCGACACGGGCCGCCACTGGGCCGCAGCGGAGATAGCCCGCTGGGAGTCGCTGGGGGTGCTGCGGGATTTCGGATCCGGTTCGTTTCGTCCGGACGCGGCCATAACGAGAGCCGAGTTCTTCGCCATTCTCGTACGGACTTTCGAGGCGGAGGAAAAAGCCGACATCTCCGGATTTACAGACGTCCCCGCGGACGCGTGGTACTACGACATCGTCGCCATGGCCAACAAGATGCGTATCGCTGAAGGTACCTCCGCGACGACAATGCATCCCGAGGCGAACATTTCGCGTCAGGACGCGGCGACGCTCGTCGCGCGCGCTTTCGGACTCTCGGACGGCAATTCGGGCTATCTTGGCCGCTACGTCGACAGCGGCGAAATCTCCGTTTACGCGCAAAACTACGTCTCCGCCATGACGCGGTACGGATATATGGTGGGGAGCGGAGAGCGCTTCTATCCGCGCGCCAACTTGAGCCGCGCGGAAGCGGTGAAGATCGTCGACAACCTCTTCCGGCACTTCTATGAATCGGAGACGGGCTTCGATCAGATCGTCCTGAACGGTAACGTCGCGAGCGTCAGACCCGACTCCGTATTCAGCGGACTCACCATAAACGGCGATCTCATCCTCGGCGACGGCGTCGGCGCGGGCAACGCCGCGCTTAACAGCTGCGTAATAAACGGCCGGCTGCTCATCAGGGGCGGCGGCGAAAACAGCGTGGTACTGAGCGATACCTCCGTGCGCGACGGCATCACAGTCATCAACCCCAACCGCAATACCAGAATCGTCACGACAGGCTCGACGTCGGTGGACGAGCTCACGGCGTTTTCCGGCTTCACGCTCGTCGGCACGGGCGTACACTCCGTCAGGCTGGCCGACGACGCCATACCCAACTCGTTTGTCACGCTCTCCGGCGTTGTGCTCGACAGCATGGACGCGGGCGGTCTGACCGCGAAGATCACAATGCCCGAGGGCAAGATTTCAAAGCTGAGCTTTGTCGGCGACTCGGCCGGGTCGCAATTCTCGCTCGGCAAGGACGCGAGCGTGAGCTATCTGTCCACGGTGGCGCCGAATATCACGCTGCTGGGCGACGGTCACGTCTCGGACGCCTTCATAAACGCTCCGGGCGCCGTATTCGTCATAAAACCCGATACGTACACAGTCGGCGCGAATCTTACGGCCAGCATAGCGGGCAATGTCGTCTCGGGAGAATATCTGAACACCGGCAACTGGGTGAGCCGCGACGAGAATAATCTGCCGGTACGCCAGGACGCAAACGGCGCGGGCGGCGCCGACGTCGTCCTTACTACGTCGGCCGGGCGCTCCGCCAACACCGTCACCGCGACTTTGCGCCCCGCGGGCAAAATACCGCTCAGCTCGGCGGGCGGACGTCCCGGCTACGACATTGGGATTTTCATACCCGCTCCGTCCGGCCTGAGCTACAGTCAGCGCACGACGCCCCTGCTGACATATCAGCAGACAGACGGCGGAGTTGTGGTCATGCGCAATCAGCCCCTCGCGTACCAAAACGGGGTGTACGGGCTGTCACTGCGCATACCCGTTACGCGGGACTCGAGTCTCAGCAGGGGCCGCCTGGCAGAAACCATGTACATAAATTGGGACGGACAGCTGAGCGAAAACCTTATCTTTCGCTCAGGCTGGCTGGATCTGGAGCCGATGACGTGGTACGATGAGGCGGCGCTTGTGAGCATGTACCGCTACGCCCGTCTCAACGGCTACAACGGCGTCGTCTACACGGGTCCGGAGGCGATCATGCGCCTTCTCAACGGCGATAACGCGCTCGGTCTCGACACGAACGGCTTCGGCGCTTTCTCCGCGGAGGACCAGGAGGATCTTGCGGCGAGCCTGTATGAGGTTGCGGACGTGTTCACGACAAAACAGGCAATCCAGGACAAGCTGGATCAGATCCTGTCGGGCAAGGGCGCGCTCTACGCCGTAAACCGCGCGCTTACCGCAGACCAGATGCGCAAGGCGCTCGAACACCCCGTGTTTGCCCGCGAGCTGGGCATTGAGGTGTCCGCCGGCAGTTCCTACGGAGCGCTCTCCGAGACAGGAAAGGGGCGCGTCGCCAGCACGCTGCTCACCAACCGAAAAAAGGACTACGCGAGCAACGCTGCCGTAAAGAGCGCTTTTGACAAGGCCGTGTCCGACATCAAGACGCTTGAGACGGGGCTCCTCGTGGCCATCAACAGCGCTTCCGCCGCGTCGGATGTACAGAAAATTATCGAGACGAAAGCAAACGCGGAACTTCTGAGCTTCGCGCCCGGATCGGATCCGTATAAGGGCTTTACCGCGCCGCAGAAGCTCGCGCTGGCACAGCGCATTTTCAACGCGCGACCGTTTTCCTCCGTGGACGACATCGCGCAGATAATAAGGGACTACCTGGCGTCGCCCGACATCGCGAATCCTGAGGACGACGCGGTAAGCGCACTGAAGCTGACGCCGACCAGCATCAGCCTCGTAGTCGGGCAGAGCGCCAACCTGGGGTACGGCGCGAGCGCCGACGTGGACGTTCAGCTTGCGATAACAACGCCGTCCGGTACTATCCCGAATCCTGTTTCGCACGTGACGGCCGCCGTCGATAAGGAGGATATCGCCGTGTACGGCGCCGGCGTGATTACGGCCAAGGCCGCGGGTACGGCGAAAATAACGCTGACAAGCGTGTCGGACGCCAAGAAGAAGATCACGCTGACTGTAAAGGTGAACGCGCCCGTACCGGCTACCGGTCTCAAGATGTCAAAGACGTTCGCCGAGGTGGAGGTGGGCGGCAGACTGGGACTCGGGCCGCTCGTCACCGTCATACCGGCGACCAGCACGGATAAACTGACATGGACGTCGGAAACGCCGGCGGTGGCCTCGGTGAACGCCGAGACCGGCGAGGTGAAGGGCGTCGAGTCCGGTTTCGCGCGCGTCGTCGTCCGCGCGACGAGCGGCGTGACCGCGAGCGTACTCGTGGCCGTCGTCAGTCTGACGGACGGGATTATGATATACCCGGAGAAGGGAACGGTCGGCGTCTCCGAGACGGTACAGCTGTACGCGGTGGTATCTCCGTTGGATCGCGCCAACCGGACTGTCAAGTGGTCGTCCGAAGACGCGGCCATCGCCAAGGTGGACGGTTCCGGCGTGGTGGAGGGCGTCTCGACAGGCGAGAACAATCCGGTGTCGGTGACAGTGGATATAACCGCCGCCGCCGCGCGCGACCCGTCGATGACAGCCGCTTCCGCAATCACGGTTGACCGCAGCAAGAAAACGCTGCTGCTGGATAAGACGGAAATGACGCTCTATCCGGGCGGCATGGAGCAAATACTCGCGACGGTAATGCCCGCGGGCTCATATGGCGACGTGGTCTGGAGCGTAGCCACGGGCGGCAACAACACGGTGTCGGTAGACGCGGAGGGGCGCGTCGTCGGATTAAATCCGGGCAAGACGTCGGTCGTAGCGACCATCGACGTAAAAGAGCCGGAGGACAGGGAGGCCGTGGCTGTCTGCGAGGTGACGGTCTTAGAGGGCAAGCCGACGATAACAGTGAGTCCCAAGACGCTCGACCTCATAGCCGGCGACAAGGATAATGGCAGCAAACTCGTCACGGTCAGCTTTACGCCGGCCAATATGGCAAACAAGACCGTACATTGGAGCGTCCCGGCGGGCGATGAGGAAATTGTGAAGGTGGAGACCGACCCGAACACCGGCAGGGTGAGAATCACGGGCCTCAGCCCGGGTTCCACCGTCGTGCAGGGCATACCGGAGGCCGACAAGGATTGCCGGCTCGAAATTGCCGTGACGGTCAAGGGTATCGCGATAACGCAGTTTAAGATTACTCCAAAGCAGATTACAATAACGGATGGCAACACGGAACTGCTGTCGAAGCTGTTCGATATAGTGATGAAGCCGGATAACGTCACCAACAAGGAGATAGAGTGGACCTCCGGCGATCCGAACGCGATAGAGATCAGAAAAAGCGAGACGGGCGAAGAGACGGATGTCTACGGCGGCTCGCGTCTTGTGGCTCTAAAGACCACCATGACCTCACATCAGGAGATAATAAACGACGCCGAAGGCGAGCCGCTTCTCGATGAAACCGGCAGCGCGCAGTTCAAGACAATTTGGGAGGATAAACCCGTCGCGCTCGTCGCCCAGGCGAGTAACGGAACCACCATCGACCTGCTCGTGAGCGTGGCGCCAAAAGACGCGGATCAGGTAAATAATATCAAGATCGACATGGACCAGTGGATATACCCCGTCGGCCAGACGCAGCTCATGACGGTGCGGTACAATATAAAGGAGCGCAATCTTGACGGCTCGTGGGTTTTGGGCAAGCAGCCGCCGAACGTGAAGCTGTCGTGGGACAGCGACAAGCCGGAAGTCGCGTACGTCAACGAGAAAGACCAGCTTGTCACCGTGAGTCCCGGCGTGGCCAAGATAACAGTCACCGCGCAGGACAGCGGCAAGACCGACTCGATAACAATCATAGTCGCGTCTTACGGGCCGGAGAGCATAGGCTTCAACGGTCTCGACAGCCGCTCCGGGTACGGGCGGTTCATACAGATGTACGTCGGAGATACG
>JAITKI010000027.1 GCA_031278515.1 Oscillospiraceae bacterium
TTTCACACGCACTCTGGATCAGTTTGCGGAAGCGCGTGGGCGCGAACGTATCCCGCGTCTCGACGCCCAGTTTTTCTTCGAAGAACTGCAGGTTCGCGTCCAAGCCTCTCTCCAGATCCTCGACATTTCTGTATGACGCCACATTCAGATCGATGTGCAGTACGGGATAGGCGTCCCACTCGCTCTCAAGGCGCTCCATGGCCAGGCCCTTGAAGAGTTCACGCCTCCCCTCGAAGTACGATTTCAGCGTGGAGAGCAGCAGACTCTTCCCGAACCGCCTCGGACGCCCCAGGAAAAAGCACTCCCCTTCATTGGCCAGCTTATACACCCACTCCGTCTTATCCACATAGGCGTATCCGCCCGCTATGATTTTTTCAAATGTCTGTATCCCTATAGGCATCCTGCGCGTTTGCAACCTTATCACCCCGCCTTTCGTCTCACTTCGGCGCAAAACGACAGCGAAAATCCGTGTCCACCCTGCACGTCCACCTTTACTTATGTGTACTATTCTACAGCAACAGGGCGCAAAATTCAATGTGAATTTTGCGCCCCACAAAAAAATCCGAAAAAAAATCCGAAAAAGTATTGACATCGCGTTCTGAATTTGGTATCCTAGCAGGGCGTCTCAAACGGGAGCTACGTCCGTTTGCGCGGTTTTGGGCCTTGATTCGGGGCCGGAGACGCGGGTTTGGCGCGATAGTTGCGATGATCCGTCAGATTGCGGACTGCGGTCCGGTAACTGTCGGGGAGTATGTCCGGTACCGGCGGGCGCCGTCGGTACGCAATCGGGCGGCTGGGAGAGTGCTGTACTGGCGTATATCGCCGAGTCGGTGAATGGAGCGACCGGATAACGGTCGATTTATTTCACCGCCGGAATGATACGCACGGTTATGTGTACAGAAATTTTCCCGTTGGCGCCGACAGGATTATGTATTGATATGTATATGTCGGAGGTAAAAAGGGTATGGCAATCGGGAAAAAGATGATCCGCATACGCCTGAAAGCGTATGACCATCAGCTCATCGACCAGTCTGCGGCGACGATAGTGGAGACGGCCGGGCGCACGGGCGCGCAGGTGTCGGGACCAATACCGCTGCCGACAAAAAAAGAGATCGTGACGATTCTGCGCGCGGTACACAAGTACAAGGACAGCCGCGAGCAGTTTGAGCGCCTCACGCACAAGAGGCTCATCGACATCATCGGCCCGACGCAGAGGACGGTCGAGGCGCTTATGTCGCTGGAACTGCCGGCGGGCGTTGAGATTGAGATAAAGCTCTGAGGGAGGAGACAGCGTGGAAAAGGCTATCATAGGGAAAAAGGCGGGCATGACACAGATATTCGGCGACAACGGCAAGGTCATACCGGTCACTGTCATCGAGGCCGGTCCGTGCGTCGTGGTTCAGAAAAAAACGCGGGAGAACGACGGGTACGCCGCCGTACAGCTCGGGTTTGAGGACGTGAAGGAGCGCAAGCTGACGAAACCGGAGGTCGGACATCTGAAAAAAGCGGGAACCGGCTTTAAGCGGCATCTCAAAGAATTCAGATTTACGACGGACGACCTACCGGAGGTCGGAGCGGAGATAAAGGCCGACGTGTTCTCCGAGGGCGACAGAGTCGACGTCACCGGCGTATCGAGGGGCAAGGGCTACGCCGGCGTAATAAAGCGGCACGGAGCGCGGCGCACACCTACCTCACACGGCGGCGGCCCCGTACACAGACACGCCGGATCAATGGGTTCCGGCACGGACCCGGCGCGTATCTTCAAGGGCAAGATCGGCGCGGGACATATGGGCGCAAGCCGGGTAACCATGCAGAATCTCGATGTGGTCAAGGTAGACGCGGAACTCGGTTTTATCGCGGTAAAAGGCGCGATTCCCGGACCGAGAGGCGGACTCGTATACGTCAAGGACACGGTCAAGAACGCCTGAATCCGAATTTTTCAAAGAGGGGTATTATGACAGATGGCTGCGATTAAGGTCTACAATATGGCCGGGGAGGTTGCCGGCGAGACGACGCTTCCCGACGCCGTTTTCGGAATCAAGCCGAATAAGCCCGCGATGTACGAGGTAGTCAAAAACCACCTGGCAAGGTTGCGCCAGGGTACGCAGTCGGCGCTGACGCGCGCCGAGGTATCGGGCGGCGGCAAAAAACCATACCGGCAGAAAGGGACAGGGCGCGCCCGTCAGGGTTCCACGCGCGTCCCGCAGTACACGCACGGAGGCGTGGCGTTCGCGCCCAAGCCGCGCGATTACGGTTATGTCGTGAACAAAAAGCTGCGCAGGCTCGCGCTCAGGTCGGCGCTGTCGGAGAAAGCGCTGCGCGAGTCCGTAGTCGTCGTTGACAACATAGAGCTTCAGGGCGTAAAGACGAAAGATTTTGCGCTGTTCCTCAGCGCGGTGGGCGTCAGCGGGAAGGCGCTCGTCATAACGCCGGAGGTCAGGCGCAACGTCGTGCTGAGCGCCCGCAATATACCCAAAGTCCGCACCACGACGGCCGCGCTTTTGAGCGCCTGCGATATAATCGACGCCGGGACAATCGTGGTCGATATGGCGGCTCTGCCCAAAATCGAGGAGGTGTACGCGCGGTGAGAACTGCTTACGACGTTCTTTTGCGTCCTATCATAACCGAGCAGTCGATGGAACACGGCGATATAGGCAAATACGTGTTCGAGGTTGCGCGCGACGCGAACAAGATCGAGATCAAAAAAGCCGTCGAGACCGCCTTTGGCGTCGAGGTGGGCAAGGTGACGACGCTCAATATGCAGGGCAAGAAGAAGCGCACGGGGCGATATCCGGAGGGCAGCCGCAAGGCGTGGAAGAAGGCCGTCGTCAGGCTGACGCCCGACTCGAAAACTATAGAATTCTTCGAGGGAATGGTGTAGCTTTGCGGGTCTTAAGCGCGGGTGTCCCGCGCGGCGCAAAGTGTAATGAAAGGAATGGTCGCGAGAATGTCCGTCAAGCTTTATAAACCCACCACCCCTTCGAGAAGGCACATGTCGGTGTTGGGGTTTGAGGAGATCGATAAGAAAGCTCGTCCCGAGCGCAAACTCACGCAGAAGCTCAAAAAGCACTCCGGCCGCAATGGCTACGGGCGCATAACAGTCAGACACAGAGGCGGCGGAAACCGCAGGAAGTATAGGCTTATCGATTTCAAGCGCGATAAGACCGACGTCACGGGGCGGGTGTTGCGCATTGAGTACGACCCGAACCGCAGCGCGAATATCGCGCTTATCGAGTATTCGGACGGTGAGAGACGCTATATTCTGGCGCCCGCCGGTCTGTCGGCCGGCGCCGCGGTGGTGGCGTCAGCCGGCGCCGACATCAAGCCGGGCAACGCTCTGCCGATATCGGCGATACCCGTCGGAACGGTCATACACAACATAGAGATGTATCCCGGCAAGGGCGCGCAGCTTGTTCGTTCGGCCGGCGCGTCGGCGCAGCTCATGGCAAAAGAGGGAGATCTCGCGCAGGTGAGGCTGCCGTCGGGCGAGTACCGTCTCATCCGGATTAACTGCATGGCGACGATAGGGCAGGTCGGCAACGCGGATCATTCCAATATATCAATAGGAAAGGCCGGCAGAGCGCGCCATATGGGTATACGCCCGACAGTGCGCGGCTCGGTAATGAATCCGAACGATCACCCGCACGGCGGCGGAGAGGGCAAGAGCCCGATAGGCAGACCTGGTCCGGTGACTCCGTGGGGCAAGCCGACGCTCGGCTACAAGACGCGCAAGGTGAAGAATCGCACAAACAGATTCATAGTCAAGCGCCGCGGCGTTAAATCGTAAGGAGGTCTCAATCGAATGAGCAGAAGCATAAAGAAAGGCCCTTTCGCGGCGCCGGAACTGTTAAAAAGGGTCGACGAGATGAACGCCTCAGGCAATAAAAAAGTGCTGAAGACGTGGTCTCGCGCGTCCACCATATTTCCTACGTTTGTCGGACACACAATAGCCGTACACGATGGGCGGCGCCACGTGCCGGTGTATATTACGGAGGATATGGTAGGCCATAAGCTGGGCGAGTTCGCTCCGACGCGCACATACCGGGGGCACGCCGGAAGTAAGACGACAAGGTAAGGGGGGCGGGACAGAAGATGGTGGCAAGAGCACATTTAAAATACGCGCGTATCTCGCCGAGGAAGTGCAAGATCGTCTGCGACCTCATAAGGGGTAAGGACGCCGACGTCGCCAGGGCGATACTGCTCAATACGCCGAAAGCGGCGTCGGAGATGATGGTCAAGCTGCTCGACAGCGCCGTGGCCAACGCGGAGAACAACCACGACATGGATCCCGACGACCTGTATGTCGCCGAGACGTACGCCAACCCCGGCCCGATAATCAAGCGGATGATGCCCAGGGCGCACGGCAGGGGATACCGGATCAATAAGCGCACCTCGCACATCACGATAGCGGTGGCCGAGAGAGAGCAGGGGGAATAGCGTATGGGACAAAAGGTTAATCCGCACGGCTTCAGAGTCGGCGTAATAAAGGACTGGGACTCGCGTTGGTATGCGCGTCCCGACAAGGTGGGCAACCTTGTCGTGGAGGATTACAATATCCGCAAGTACCTCAAGGGACTGCTGTATTCCGCCGGCGTTCCCAGGATTGAGATCGAGCGCGACAACACGCGGGTGCGGATATTCATCCACTGCTCGCGTCCCGGCGTCATAATAGGCAAGGGGGGCGCCGAGATAGAGAGACTGCGCGGCGTCATGGAGAAACGTATCGGTAAAAATGTGGCGATCTCCATCGTGGAGGTGCGTAACGCGGATACGAACGCCCAGCTTGTGGCGGAGAGTATAGCCCAAAAACTCGAGAAGCGCAGCGGCTTCCGCAGGACGATGAAGAACGCGATGAGCCGCGCCATGCGTCTCGGCGTGCGGGGCGTGAAGATCATGGTGTCAGGTCGGCTCGGAGGCGCGGAGATCGCGCGCAGCGAGACGTATCACGAGGGTACTATCCCGCTCCAGACGCTGAGGGCGGACATCGAGTACGGTTTCGCGGAGGCCGCCACGACGTACGGGCGCATAGGCGTGAAAGTCTGGATATACAACGGCGAGATTTTAAACCAGACGCTCCGCACCACGCCGAGAACTATGGATCCGACGCGCCCGCCGAGGGACCGCAGACAGGGCGGCGGACGTCAGGGCGGACGCGGGTATGACAACCGCGGCGGCGGATACAACAACAACAGAACCGGCCAGACCGGTCAGACGGGCGGACGCGGAGGCTACGGCGGCAATCGCGGCGGCTACGGCGGCGGCAGCGGCGGTGGTGGCGGTTACGGAAGCGGCGGCGGCTACGGCGGCGGAGGGCGCAGCGGCGGCGGTTATGGCGGAAGCGGCGGTTACGGCGGCAACCGCGGAAGCTACGGCGGCAACCGCGGCGGACAGAGCGGACGTCCGGGCGGCGCCGGGAATCAGGGAGGGACGGTGAATCCCGCCGGCCAGCCCCCGAGGGAAGGAGGCGGTAACTGAGATGCTGTTGCCTAAGAGAGTAAAACACAGGAAAGTACACAGAGGCCGCATGAAGGGCAGAGCCACGCGGGGCGTGGATGTCGTGTACGGTCAGTTCGGTATGCAGGCGCTTGAGCCGGCGTGGGTGACGTCCAATCAGATCGAGGCCGCACGTATCGCGATGACGCGGTATACCAAGCGCGGAGGTAAGGTCTGGATAAAGATATTTCCCGATAAGCCTGTGACGAAAAAACCTGCCGAGACCCGGATGGGATCCGGTAAAGGATCGCCGGAGTATTGGGTGGCCGTCGTAAAACCGGGCCGCGTGCTGTTCGAGATCGCGGGCGTCTCCGAGGAGGCGGCGCGCGAGGCGATAAGGCTCGCCGGGCACAAACTGCCGTGCAAGACGCGGTTTGTGGTCGCGCAGGCGGGATCGCCGGGAGAGCGCGGCGGCGAAGGGAACGCGCCGGCGGCGGACATTCCGCCGGAGACTGCGGCGCGCGGCGAGCGGGAGACGGAGACGGGTGGTGAATCAGATGAAGGCGATTGAGGCGCGTAAGCTCAGCGATAAGGAGCTGGAAGAAAAGCTGACCGGTCTTAAGAAAGATCTGTTTTTTCTGAGAATGCAGCACGCCACGAACCAGCTTGATAATCCGATGCGGATTTCGCAGGTGAAAAAAGATATTGCCCGAGTCAAGACAGTTATTCGCCAGAATCAGCTCGGACTTTGAGGGGGAGTTAAAGCATCATGAGTGAAGGCAGGACGTCCTCCAGAAAGACGAGGACCGGTAAGGTAGTGTCCGACAGGATGGATAAGACGATCGTGGTCGCCGTCGAGGACCGTGTGGCGCACCCGCTCTACAAGAAGATCATCAAGCGGACGTACAAGCTCAAGGCGCACGACGAGGAGAACAAATGCGGCGTAGGCGACAGGGTGCTTGTCATGGAGACGCGCCCGATTTCAAAAGACAAGCGCTGGCGACTCGTAGAGATTATTGAAAAGGCGAAGTAGGGGGGCGGCGTCATGATACAGCAGGAGACATATCTGAAGGTCGCCGACAACACGGGCGCGAAAGAGATAAAATGTATACGCGTTCTCGGCGGCTCAAAGCGGAAATACGGAAATATCGGCGACGTGATCGTGGCGTCGGTGCGCAAGGCCGCGCCGGGCGGCGCGATTAAGAAGGGCGAGGTGGTCAGGGCCGTCATAGTGCGTTCGGCTAAGGGCGTCAGACGCGCCGACGGGACTTACGTCCGCTTTGACGAGAACGCCGCGGTTCTTATAAGGGACGACAAGAACCCGCGCGGTACGCGTATATTCGGGCCCGTCGCCCGTGAGCTGCGCGACAAGGACTACATGAAGATCCTCTCGCTCGCGCCCGAAGTATTATAGGGGGGGCGGCGGAATGAATATCAGGTCAGAGGATACGGTAGAGGTGCTGTCCGGCAGAGATAAGGGCAAACGCGGCAGGGTGTTGCGCGTTGACAGGAAGGGCGGCAAGGTGGTGGTCGAGGGCGTCAGCGTCGCGAACCGACACCAGAAGCCTCGCAAACAGGGCGAGGAGGGCGGCATCATAAAGAAAGAAACGCCCATATACGCGTGTAAGGTCATGCGCGTATGCCCGAAGTGCGATAAACCGACGCGAACAGCTTTCAGGTTCAAGGAAGACGGTTCCAAGACGCGCTTCTGCAAGAAGTGCGGGGCGGACATATAGCGGGTACGGGTTTATGAGCGGGTTATTACAGCGTATTTTCGCGGAGAGGCGGTCCATATGGCAAGATTAAAGCAAATATATCAGGAAACAGCCGTGCCCGCGCTGATGAAGAGGTTCGGCTACAAAAACGTTATGCAGGCGCCGAAGGTGGATAAAATAGTCGTCAATGTCGGATGCGGCGACGCCCGGGATAACGCCAAGGCCATAGACGCCGTCGTGCGCGATATCACGACGATAACGGGCCAGAAGGCCGTCGTCACGAAGGCGAAGAGGTCGGTTGCGAACTTCAAGCTGCGCGAGGGCATGTCCGTCGGCGTCAAGGTGACGCTGCGCGGCGATAAGATGTGGGAGTTTCTGGACAGACTGCTCAACGTGGCGCTCCCGCGTGTGCGCGACTTCCGCGGCGTCAGCCCGAACTCTTTTGATGGGCGCGGGAATTACGCTCTGGGCGTAAAGGAGCAGCTCATATTCCCGGAGATTGACTACGATAAAATCGAGAAGATACGCGGTATGGATATCGTGATATGCACGACCGCCAAGACGGACGAAGAGGCCAAGGAACTGCTGTCCATCATGGGCGCGCCGTTCATGCAGGTATAGAAGTCGGCCTGAGCGGAACTCGGGCGAAACCGGACGCGGGCGCGTTTGCCGGCGGACGTATCGAAAGGATGTTCACGTATATGGCGAAAAAGTCCATGGTATTGAAGCAAAAAAGGCCGCCGAAGTTCTCGACGCGCGCCTACAACCGCTGCAAAATCTGCGGGCGCCCGCACGCGTACCTGCGCGATTACGGCGTGTGCCGCATATGCTTTCGCAATCTGGCCTACAACGGTCAGATCCCGGGGGTAAAAAAGGCGTCGTGGTGACATTTCAAAGGAGGAACACATATGCACATAACAGATCCGATCGCCGATATGCTCACACGCGTAAGAAACGCGTGCGCGGCGAAACACAGCTCCGTTGAGATACCGGCGTCGAACATGAAAAAGGCCATCGCCAGGATACTGCACGAAGAGGGATATATCAGGAATTACCAGATAATCAACAACGGCTTGCAGGGTATCATCAAGGTGTCGTTGAAATACTCCGGCAGCGGAGAGAAGGCAATATCCGGGCTGCGCCGCGTGTCCAAGCCGGGGTTGCGCGTGTACGCGGGGGCCGACGAGCTCCCGTACGTCCTGCGCGGGTTGGGCATCGCGATAGTTTCCACTTCAAAAGGCGTAATGACGGATAAGAAAGCAAGGGCGCAGCATGTCGGCGGCGAAGTCCTCGCGTTCGTGTGGTAGGGGGTATTTGAGATGTCGAGAATCGGGAAGGCGCCCATAACGCTCCCGCAGGACGTCGATGTGAAAGTATCGGACGGGAACGTAGTCACGGTCAAGGGGCCGAAAGGTACGCTCACGCGAACGCTGAATCCTGAGATAAGCGTAGACATTAACGGGCGGACGGTCACGGTCACGCGGCCGGGAGACGAGCCGAGACTTCGCGCGCTGCACGGGCTGAACAGATCGCTGCTGGGCAACATGGTCGTGGGCGTCACCGAGGGGTATAAAAAAGAACTCGAGGTGAACGGAGTCGGGTACAGAGCGTCAAAAGAGGGCAAGAAGCTGGTGATGAGTCTCGGTTACTCGCATCCGGTGGTCGTAGAGGAGTCGGGCGGCGTCACTATCGACGTGCCGGCGCCTAACAGGATAGTCATAAACGGGATAGATAAGCAAGCCGTCGGTCAGTTTGCCGCCGAGGTGAGAAAAAAGAGACCCCCGGAGCCGTACAAGGGCAAAGGCATCAAGTACGCCGACGAGGTCATCCGCCGCAAGGAAGGTAAGACAGGCGCTAAATAAAGGAGGTGTGCCCAAAATATGATAAAGAAACCCGATACGAGCGCGCAGCGGCGCAAACGGCATAAGCGAGTCAGAGGCAAGATTTCCGGCACGCCGGAGCGTCCGAGACTCAATGTCTTTCGCAGCGAAAGACATATCTACGCGCAGCTCATAGACGACACGCGCGGCGCGACGCTGTGTTCGGCGTCGTCGGTCGAAAAGGATTTTGAGATGTCCGGTTCGAACAAGGACGGGGCGAAAAAGGTCGGGCTTGAAATCGCCCGCCGCGCAAAGGAAAAGGATATAGAGTCGGTTGTGTTCGACCGGGGCGGATATATCTACCACGGGCGCGTACAGCAGTTGGCGGAGGGCGCCCGCGAGGGCGGTCTGCAATTTTAGGCGGGGAGGAATAGGGTCGGCATGGCATATGGCGGCAACAGAAGGGATAACAGACGGGACGACAGGCGAGACGATAGCCCGCCGGAATTTACGGAGAAAGTGGTTTCCCTGAACCGCGTCTCCAAGACGGTGAAGGGCGGACGCATATTCAAGTTCGCGGCGCTGTGCGTCGTCGGGAACGGCAAGGGTAAAGTGGGCTTCGGACTCGGAAAGGCCGGAGAGGTGTCCGAGGCCATCCGCAAGGGAATAGAGGACGCGAAAAAGAATGTAGTCGCTATTACGATATCGGGTTCCACGATACCGCACGAGGTGACGGGGCGTTTCGGCGCCGGCACGGTGCTGCTGAAGCCCGCTCCGGCAGGTACGGGAGTCATCGCGGGCGGCGCGGTGCGCGCGGTCGTCGAGGCGGCGGGCATATCCGACATCAGGACGAAGTGCCTGCGCTCAAATAACCCGCAGAACGTCGTCGCGGCGACGATGGCCGGGTTGCGCTCACTGCGCGACGCCGCGCAGGTCGCGAAGGTCAGGGGCAAGTCCGTTGACGACATTCGCGCCAGTTAGGGGGATACGAAGCTATGGCAGATTTGAGGATAAGGCTTGTGAAGAGTCTCAACGGCAGACTGGATAAGCACATAGCCACCGCGAAGTCTTTGGGACTGCGTAAAATCGGCTGCGAGACGGTGCAGCCGGATAATCCTCAGACGAGGGGTAAGATAGCTCAGATAAGATATCTTATCTCCGTGACGGAGGGGTAGCGGACGGCGGAAGCCGGCAGGGGACGGCGGTTTGCGGCCGTCTGCGGTTATTTTTGCGCATACAGCGAAGCGAAAGGAATGGTCATAGATATGGGTTTACACGATCTAGTCCCCGCCGCCGGATCCACGCGTCCGGAGAAACGCCGCGGCAGGGGACATGCGACAGGCAACGGGAAGACCGCCGGACGCGGACACAAGGGACAAAAGGCGCGCAGCGGGGGCGGCGTGAGGATCGGCTTTGAAGGCGGACAAATGCCGCTTCACCGCAGGGTGCCTAAGAGAGGCTTCAACAACATTTTCGCAAGACCTCCGGAGGCCGTCAATGTGTCCGCGCTCGAGACGTTCGGCGACGGCGACGTAGTAGGGCGCGACGAACTCCTGGAGCGGGGCGTGTTGTCAAAGTGCAGGTACGGCGTAAAAATACTTGGCGGCGGTGAGCTGACAAAGAAGCTGACCGTTCGCGCAAACGCGTTTTCCGGGCAGGCTAAGAGCAAGATAGAGGCGGCCGGCGGGAAAGCGGAGGTGGTGTGAAGTGCTCCAGACCTTACGCAACGCCTGGCATGTAGACGAAATAAGAAAAAAGCTGCTGTTTGTCCTGTTCATGGTGCTCATATACCGTCTCGGCAACGCCGTCACGGTACCCTATATCGACACGCAGCTTTTGAGCGCTTACTTCTCCGGCCAGCGGGATACCCTGCTGGGCTTGCTGAACACAATGTCCGGCAGCGCGCTCGAGCGGGCGTCCATATTCGCGATGTCCATACAGCCGTATATAAACGCGTCGATTATAATCCAATTGCTGACGATTGCGATTCCCGCTCTGGAGCGTCTGCAAAAGGAGGGCGGCGAAGACGGCAAGAAGACGCTTGAGAAGATAACCAGATATTCGACCGTCGCGATCGCGCTGCTTCAGGGGTACGGTTACTACGTGCTCATCAAAAACGGTTCCGGCAGCGTTAGCTTTCTCGCGGAGGGCGTGAGCGGCCTGTGGCCGGCCGTCGTCATAATAGCTTCGTTCATAACGGGCAGCGCGCTGCTTATGTGGATGGGTGAGCAGATAACCGAATTCGGCATAGGGAACGGCATTTCAATCATCCTTTTTGTGAGTATCGTGTCGCGCTTCCCGTCGCAGATAGGGAATATGGTGACGCAGGTCATCGGTAAGCCTTCCTCATGGTGGATATACGTGCTGATGCTGCTGGGAGCTCTGGCTATAATGGCGCTTATCGTCGTCGTGACGAACTCGGAGCGCAGAATACCCGTGCAGTATTCAAAGCGAGTCGTGGGACGTAAAATGTACGGTGGGCAGTCAACGCATTTGCCGATGAAGGTGAATATGTCCGGCGTACTGCCGATCATCTTCGCGCAGTCGATAGCGTCGGTGCCGGCGACCGTAGCCACGTTTGTGCCTAAATGGTCGGACGGCTGGTTTGTCAAGCTGTTCGAGCCCACGAGTATCGCGTACGCCGTACTGTATTTCCTGCTGATCGTGTTTTTCTCATTTTTCTACTCGACGGTACAGTTCAATCCCATTGAGATAGCGAACAATCTCAAGAAAAACGGCGGGTTTATACCCGGCTTTCGTTCGGGAAAGCCCACATCGGAATTCATACAGAAGGTACTCACGAAAATTACGCTGTTCGGCGCGATATATCTCGCCGTAATAGCGATAACGCCTATTCTGATAAGCCATTTTTCCGCCACTGCGGCAAGCTCCGGCATATCGCTGGGCGGTACGTCTATTATTATCGTAATCTCAGTGGCTCTCGAAACGATCAAGCAGCTTGAGGCGCAGCTGCTCATGCGCCACTACAAGGGATTTTTAGAATGATTTCGTTTGTAAGTCTGTTATGGAGGTCTTTTAACCGTTGAAAATGATACTTCTCGGTCCGCCCGGAGCGGGTAAGGGTACTCAGGCGGAGATACTGGGCAAGCGCTTGGGCGTACCGGTCATATCGACAGGCAATATGCTCAGGACGGCGGTGAAGAACTCAACGCCCATAGGCCTGAAAGCCAAGTCGTATATGGATGCGGGCGGGCTCGTTCCGGATGAGGTGATCATAGAGATGACGAAGGAGCGTCTGGGCGAGCCGGACTGCGCGTCGGGTTATATTCTCGACGGTATGCCGAGGACGCTCGCGCAGGCGCGAGCGTTGGAGGAGAGCGGCGTGGAATTCGACGCGGCGCTGTCCATAGAGATAACGGACGCCGAGATTGAGGCGCGAATGACAGGACGCCGTTCATGTCCGGAGTGCGGCGCCATATACCACGTGGAGAGCAATCCGCCGAGGGACGACGGCGTCTGCGACGGGTGCGGTTCCGCGCTCGCCGTGCGCGACGACGACAAGCCGGAGACCGTAAAAAACCGTCTGGCGGTCTACCACCGCGAGACGGAGCCGCTGAAGAATTTTTACGGGGAGCGCGGTAAACTGAAGACAGTGAACAACGCTCCCGGGGTAGAGACGACCACGGCGGTGATAGTCAGAGCGTTGGGAATATAGTATGATAAAACTGAAATCCCCGGAGGAGATCGATCTGATGAGAGCGGCCGGACGCATAGCGGCGGGGGCGCGCGCGCTGGCGGGCGATATGGCCGTCGCCGGAGTCAGAACGAGAGAGATCAACGGCGCCGTACACAGCTATATCGTGTCGCGAGGAGCGACGCCGGCGTTTTTGAACTATGACGGGTTCCCGGCGAGCGTGTGCATCTCCGTAAACGAGGAGGTAATACACGGTGTGCCGGGGAACAGGAAGCTCGTGGACGGCGACATCGTCAGCGTGGATGTGGGAGCTGTCAAGGACGGCTACATCGGGGATTGCGCCGACACCTTTATCGTCGGGCGGGCGGATCCCGAGGCGTTGAGACTCGTGGAGGTCACGCGCCGGTGCTTTTTTGAGGCGCTGCGGTACGCGCGCGTGGGTTTTAGGGTGTCCGACATCTCCGGCGCCGTACAGAAACACGCGGAGTCAAACGGATTCTCGCTCGTGCGCGATTTTGTGGGTCACGGCGTTGGGACGCGTCTGCACGAGTCGCCGCAGATACCAAACTATGTCGAGCGACCGCGTAAGGGGCCGGATCCCAGGCTGCTGCGCGGCATGACGCTCGCAATTGAGCCGATGGTGAACGCGGGTGAGCGCGAGGTGTCGACGAAGAAGGACAAGTGGACGATAGTAACGCGGGACGGCAGCCTGTCGGCCCACTATGAGAACACGATACTCATAACCGACGGCGAACCGGAGATCCTCACCGTCGCGGAGGATGCGCGGCATGGAGCTTGAAATAGCGGATATCGTGGTTTCACGCAACGGCAGATATGCGGGCAAGAGGTTCTTTGTCGTGGGACTGGAGGATGGGGAATACGCGCTTTTGGCCGACGGCAGGGCGCGCAGGATAGAAAAGCCCAAGCGAAAAAAACTAAAGCATGTGAAGCTTGAATCGCGCGGCGCGGACGGCAGGGTCTCCGTCAAGCTGCGAAGTGGGGAGAAAGTGACGAACAGTGAATTGAGGAAGTCAATTGCGGAGTATGACGCCGCGCGCGCGGCTGAAACGGGGGGCGCATAGATTTGGCTAAGGACGATATGATCGAGTTGGAGGGAACGGTAGTCGAATCGCTGCCCAACACAATGTTTCAGGTGGATATAGGCGGTGGACACACTATTCTCGCGCATATATCGGGGAAGTTGCGGATGAATTTTATCCGCATCCTTCCGGGCGACAAGGTGACTATTCAGATGTCGCCATACGACCTGACGCGGGGAAGGATAACGTGGAGAAGCAAGTGACGGCGGGTGATCGTCTTGCAATAATCATAATGATTAGGGGTGAACGCAAATGAAAGTGAGACCGTCGGTTAAGGCGATGTGCGAGAAGTGCAAAGTCATAAAGCGTAAGGGCAAGGTAATGGTCATCTGTGAAAATCCAAAGCATAAGCAGCGGCAGGGCTGATAGGGACGCGCCGCGCCGCCGGCGCGGGATCGCGTTTAAACCACGTTATGAAAGGAATGGTTAATAAAAAATGGCACGTATTTCCGGCGTTGATTTACCCAAGGACAAGAGGATAGAGGTGGGACTCACCTATGTGTACGGTATAGGGCTGACGAGTTCGCGCAAGATACTTGCCGCCACGGGCGTTAACCCGGACACGCGGGTGAAGGATCTGACCGACGCCGAGGAGACGGCGCTGCGCGAGTGTATTGACAAAAATTACACCGTGGAGGGCGATTTGCGCCGCACGGTCGCTTTGGACATCAAACGCCTGACGGAGATAGGCAGCTACAGGGGACTGCGCCACAGGCGGGGGCTGCCTGTGAGGGGACAGCGGAGTAAGACGAACGCCCGCACGCGTAAGGGACCCAAGCGCACAATCGCCAATAAGAAGAAGTAAGGAAGTGATATGTAATGGCAGCACCCAAGGGCAAAAAAGTCAGGACTCGCAGACGCGAGCGTAAGAATATCGAAAAGGGCGCGGTTCATATCAGTTCGTCCTTCAATAATACGATGGTTACAATCACCGATACGAACGGGAACGCGCTCTCGTGGGCGTCCTCCGGGGGCATGGGTTTTCGCGGGAGCAGAAAATCCACGCCGTTTGCCTCGCAGACGGCCGCCGAGACGGCCGCAAAGGCCGCGATGGACCACGGACTGAAGACGGTCGAGGTCTTTGTGAAGGGACCGGGTTCCGGGCGCGAGGCGGCGATCAGGGCGCTCCAGACGGCGGGGCTTGAGGTGACCATGATCAAGGACGTCACGCCCATTCCGCACAACGGATGCCGCCCGCCCAAGAGACGCAGAGTATAGGGGCGCGGCGACAGTGTACGCAGAGCATATAAGGAGGTAACAGGATATATGGCGAGATATACGGGCGCCGTCTGCCGACTCTGCCGAAGAGAGAGTCAGAAGCTATTTCTCAAGGGCGACAGGTGCTATACAGATAAGTGCGGATTCGGACGCAGACAGTCCATACCCGGACAGCACGGACACGGACACGGGCAGGGGCGTTCCACTAAGGTCTCAGAGTACGGCACGCAGCTTCGCGAGAAGCAGAAAGCCAAGCGATACTACGGGATATTAGAGAGCCAGTTCCGCGGCTATTTTGAGCTGGCGAGCAAGCGCAAAGGGAAGACAGGCGAGAATTTGCTCGCGATATTAGAGTCCAGGCTGGATAACACCGCCTACAGGCTCGGCTTCGCGATGAGCCGCGCGGAGGCGAGACAGCTTGTGCGGCACGGCCATTTCACCGTAGACGGCAGACGTGTGAATATCCCGTCGTTTTTGGTCAGACCCGGAATGGTGGTGGCGCTGAAGGATTCCAGCCGCGCGCTCGAGAAATTCAAATCCGTAATTGAGGCGAACGCCTCACGGCGGCCGCCCAAGTGGCTGGAGTATAACGCGGAGACGCTGTCCGCCAAGGTGGTCGCGGTACCGGCGAGAGACGACATAGATTTGCCCGTGGAGGAGCAGTTGATCGTCGAACTGTACTCAAAATAAAAAAACCCTCATTATTTGGATAGCTGATAAGATCTGACACGGGGAGCGTAAAAGCAATTAATTAACATGAACGCAAAATTATCGGCTGCAATGCACGATGTTTTGCCGGTGCGCGCAATAAGGAGGGTATATATGGTCGAAATTGAGAAGCCGAGTGTGAGATGCATGGAGGCACGCGGAGACGATAGTTACGGTAAATATATAGTCGAGCCGCTGGAACGCGGTTACGGTACGACACTGGGGAATTCGCTGCGCAGGATATTGCTGTCGTCACTGCCCGGAACGGCTGTGACTTCGGTGAAGATCGCGGGTGTGCAGCACGAGTTCACGACGCTGCCGGGCGTCAAGGAAGATGTCACGGAGATAATACTGAATATAAAGAGCGTCGTCGCACGGCTGCACACGCAGCGCCCGAAGACGGTATACATCGAGGCGCAGGGAAAGGGTGAGGTGAAGGCCGGCGATATAAAGGCAGACGGTGAGATTGAAATATTAAATCCGGAACTCCATATCGCAACGTTGGGCGAGGGGGCGGAATTGAGCATTGAGATGACTCTCGATCATGGGCGAGGATACGTACCCGCCGAGAGGAATAAGCTCGCGCAGCCGATTATCGGGGTCATTCCCGTAGACTCGATATACACTCCCGTGCTGAAGGTCAACTACACGGTTGAAAACACGCGCGTCGGCAACGTTACGGACTACGACAAGCTCACGCTGGAGGTGTGGACGGACAAGACTATACCGGCGCGGACTGCGATTTCGCTCGGCGCGAAGATATTGTGCGACCACTTCGCGCTGTTTACTGACCTCACGGCGATGGGTTCCGGCAGAACTCCGATAATCGAGAGATTAAATATACAGCGCGAGAAAGTATTGGAGATGACAATTGAGGAATTGGATCTGTCGGTGCGCAGCTTCAATTGTCTCAAGCGCGCGAATATCAACACGGTGGAGGACCTTATATCCAAGACCGAGGACGAGATGATAAAGGTGCGCAATCTGGGTCGCAAATCGCTTGAAGAGGTTATGCACAAACTGGCGATGATAGGACTGACATTGACAAACGAGGAGATCGGCTGACGGACGGGGGCCGCGCGGAACAGTAAAGGGGAGGTAAGTTGCATATGCCCGGAACACGCAAATTGGGAAAGACGACGGATCAGCGGCTGGCCATGCTGAGGCAGCAGGTAACCGATTTTCTGGATTACGGACGGTTGGAGACCACCGTGACTCGAGCCAAGGAGATAGTGCCGCTGGCGGAGCGCATGATCAGTCTGGGAAAGAAGAACACGCTCGCTTCACGGCGCCAGGCGCTCGGGTTTATAACACGCGAAGATGTGGTGACAAAGTTGTTCTCAACGACGGCGCCGGAGTACTCGGAACGCAGCGGCGGCTATACGCGCCTGACGCGTATAGGCCCGCGCCGGGGCGACGCTGCGGAGATGGCGATAATAGAGCTTGTGTGACTCGCAAGTACGACAATCCCCCTGCTATGCCGGGGGATTGTTTTTGCGCGGAGGTGAAGCGTCATCGTACGGTATAAAATCGGAGAGGTCGCCCGTATTCTCGGCATATCGCCCGATCTCATCCGCTATTATGAGGAGAAGGGTGTTGTATCGCCCGCGAAGGATCCGTTCAACAATTACCGCTACTACGATACGTGGGATATAAATTATCTCATCGACTGCCTTTGGTACAAGAATTTCGGGTTTGGCATCGACGAGGTGGCCCGGATGTTCTCGGAATGCACATACGACGAGATGCTTGAAAAACTCGGCGAGAAGAGTGAGGAGATACTGGCGGCGATACGGCGCCAGGAGCTTTTGCTCGGGCGCATAAAGAAGTACTGCGAGCGCTTGATCGCTACGAAGAGTTACATCGGCAAATGTGACATGCGGCGCAACGCGGAGTTTGTGTACTACATCAACCGCACCAATTCCGAGTATGACAACCGCGCGGAATTGCAGGAGCTCAGCCGCCGCTGGCTTAAATACATGCCGTTTTCCCGGCGTTACTTTGAAATACCGCGCGGCGGCGACAGTTACTCGTGGGGTTTTTCGCTCGGGATGCAGTATGTGGAGGAGTTTGGTATTGAGATAAAGCCGCCTATTGAATTTATGGCCTCTCGTCTGTGCATACATTCCGCTTTCAAAAGCGAGGGGAAGGGCAAGTTTACGGCGCGGCACATGGACTTCATGTCGGATTACGCGAGCCAAAACGGGTACGCGGTTTGCGGGGGCGCTTTCGGCAATCTCGCGTGCAGCGTCATTGAGGACGGCAAGGTGACGGGATATTTTGAGGCATGGTTGCCGGTTAGCCACTGAAGGTTCGTCGACGTCCCGGAGCGATTCCGCTTGCGGGCAGACGGGAGGCGGTCATTGCGGACGCGGTCGGGTCGGGTTCATCATTTTTTGAAGAACAAAACAGGTCGGATCGCCGTCTTTCGGGGTGCGCTCCGCACGTCCTTTGCGAGACATCAATCGCGCTGTTGTTTTGCGCGATTGATGTCTCCGGTGCCGGTTCTCTCGTGTGTGTCGGCGCTCCGGAGTGCGCGCGTCCCGCGCCCGCGAGGGGTTTTGAGGCGGACGTTTGCCGGGCGTCGGCCCGGAGAGTTCGTCATATTTTGACGCAATAAGGCCGTCCGTCCCGGCAAAATGAACAAAACAAGTATTGCGCAAGTCGAATTTTTGTGATATTTTTCACCCGGTCGTTGATGTCAGCATACTGTTGCAAAACCTATAGGTTTTTACGCGGCTGCTACCGGTAAAACCGGTGAAGTGCGAGGGAGCGCAAGAACATAGGCGCACCCTTGATATTATTTCACACTAACTCATTTTTGTGCGCAAAAAAGCCCGCTCGCGGCGGGTGGTTAAAAAAGTATACTTTTTTAACCAGGGTTCAGCCGGGGACATGCTGGTAACCTGGTAGAAATCTCCCCCCGAAAAGAATGAGGTTATGCTGGTATGTACCCGCTGTCGATTGAGAGCAGTGACGTCAAATCCAAGTCATTGCACCGTGATCCTCGTCATTACGCCGTGATCATCGTCCAAAACCGAATCGCAACCTAGCGGAGCGGTTGCGATTCGGAGAGGAGGAGGGGGTCCCCGGCGAATCGCGAGATTCGCCGGGGTAACCCCCCCGTAGTGAGCGCGCGTTCGCGTTTACGCGAACGCGAGACTTAGCGAAGGGCGCTCCGACGACGCGGCGCTTCTTGGATAGGAGGAGATTATGGACGCAAACCCTGCGCGCGTTACGTTTGAGTCCGCGAGCGCGCGGGCGGCGGGCATACTCGCCGCCATGCCCTTGGAGCAGAAAATCGTCAAATGCCCGCTGTGCGGGTGGCAGGGGTTCCGGCACGCCGACCTGATTGAGCATTTCACGCTTGAGCATCCCGGCTGCGCCGCGCCCGTCCGCGTCACGCTGGACGTGAACGGCAAACTCTGCGAGCTTGTCATCGAGCCGCAGATGACGCTGAAGGAAGTCCTGCAATTCCGCCTCGGGCTGACAGGCGCGAAGGAGATGTGCAATCGCGGCGCGTGCGGTTCCTGTACGGTCATTATGGACGGCCGCCCGGCGCTCTCATGCAACGTCCTCGCCTCGGAGTGCGAGGGGAAGCGCATAGAGACGGTGGAGGGCATCGCCGTCATACCTAAGTGGAAGCCGCTCATCGACGCGTACTGCAAGTGGGACGCGATGCAGTGCGGCTACTGCACCCCCGGCTTTCTCGTCGCCGCCAAAGCCCTGATAGACAGAAACCCGTCGCCCGCGGTCGATGAGATAAACGCCGCGCTTTCCGGCAACATATGCATATGCGGGACGTACCCGCGCCACGCGCAGGCGATAATCGAAGCCGTGGAGTTTATGGCGGCGGAATACGCGGGCGCGTCTGAAAGGGGGGACGGATAATGGCCGACCTCACAGGGGCAAACGGCACGCGCGAAGTTTTCAAGGTCGTCGGAAAGCCCAACCTTCCGGGACTCACGGCCTACGCCATGGCGACGGGAGTCGCTAAATTCGGCTCGGACTTCACGGCGCCCGGAATGCTGTTCGCGAAAATATTGAGAAGCCCTTACGCCCACGCGAGGGTTCTCGCCATCGACGCTTCGGCGGCGCTCGCGATACCGGGGGTGGTTGACGTTGTGCTGTGGGACGACCCGGTATTCAAAACAGTCGGGCCGGACCCCATGGCGGGCAAAAAACCCTCGTTCCTGCTGAACGAAGCGCACAAGGAGGGGCAGGAGGTCGGCGCCATAGTCGTGGCGGAGAGCGAGGCGCTGTGCGAGGAAGCCCTCGGCGCCCTGAAAATCGAGTGGGAGGAGCTCCCGTTCATCGTCGATATAATCAAGGGACTCGACCCCGCCCTCCCGGCGATACGCGGCCCGGAGTACGACGAATCCGGCACGTACGGCCCGCCGTCCATAACCTCGGAGGGATACCCGTGGATGGCGACGCACTACCCGGACGATCCCCCGAAAACCGGCAATGTCAGCCGATCCACGCTGGCGCAGGGGGACATTGACGCCGGTTGGGAAGAGGCCGACTGGATACTCGAATACGACGTGAATATTCACGACGTGGTGTCGCTCCTGCCGAACCCGCAGGCATCCGTGGCGCGGTGGTCGGGAAAAAACATGTACAAACCCGGAGAGACGCTCCGCATAGAGGGCGCGGTCGGACGCCGCGGAATGATAGCGCAGATGTACGGGCTCCCGGAGGATAACGTCATACAGGAGGGGCTGTTCCAGGGCGGCAAATACTGCGACTGGGGACTGCGCATGAGCCAAGAGATTACGCCGCTGTTGAGCAAGAAGCTCGGCAGACCCGTGCGCTGCTGCAACACGCGCGAGGAAAACTTCGATATGTGCGTGAACGAACGCCACGCGCGCGTCAAGCTGGGCGTCAAGAACAACGGGCTAATCACGGCGGTGGAGGACGACACGGTCGTCGATCACGGCGCGCCGAATTCCTCCGAAATGACGACGTACGACCGCGACTGGAACGGGTACTATACGCTTAAATGCGAGAATATTGTCCAAAAGTACACGATTGTCGATTCGAACCGCAGCTTTATGTACACGTGCGGGCAGTTCGTCCCGTACAGCTTCGATATGGTCACCGTCGGCCTGTATCTCATAGGCGAAAAGCTCGGGATAGACCCCACGGAAATCGCGCGGCTGAACCTGCACGGGCCGGATTCCCAAAAGGACACAAGGCCGGTTCCCAGCTTTGAGGCGTGCCTTGAGGAGGGCAAGAGGCTGATGAACTGGGAGTGGCATCCCGCCGGAACTAAACGTCTGTCGGACGGCAGACTGCACGGGGCGGCGTTCCGCTACCAGATGTGTCCGCGCCACGCGTTTATGAAATACTTCACGAAGCTCGAATACAGGGGCGGCGTCGTGCATTTCCCGACGCAGGGGCCGATCGCGGGCTGGTTCGGCACGGAGTGCTTTACGATGATCGCGGCGGAGGAGTTGGGCGTTGGGTATGAGGATATATGCGTCGATTACGACTACCGCGCGCAGCACACGGACGAGGCGGGCGGCTCCGACGGCGTGACCGGCCACGGCTGGATAGTTAAGGAGTGCGCGAACATACTCAAACGCAAAATACTCGAAGCCGCGGCGAAGGAGGCGCGGGTCACCACCGACCGCTGGGGGCCTGTGGAGGCGCCTAAGCCGCCGAGTCCGCTTACAGGCTGTTCGGCGGACGACCTCGACATTGAGGACGGCAAAATATTCGTAAAATCCGACCCGTCCAGATTCATCCCGTTTTCCGCCGCGACGGGCGACACCCTGACCGCCGAATACGGCGGCAACTCCCCAAAGGCGGCGTGGTCCTCGCACTTCGGCAGAAAGCTCGATACAATGAACACATCGTGGTGCGAGGTGGCGGTGGACGACGAGACCGGCGAGGTCGAAATTCTGAAATACCTTGTCGTGATCGACCCCGGGAAGGTCATCCGCCGCACGTCGCTCGAAAGCCAGATAGATCAGGTGGTGTACTTCTCTCAGGGGGCGCAGCTGCTTGAGGAATACATACTGGATCCGGAAACGGGCGTCAGGCTAAACGCCAATATGACGGATTACAGGAAACCCACGACGCTCGACGTGCCTGTTGTGGATAAGGGCGTGCTTGAGACAAGGGCGGGCAACGGCGCTTACGGCGCGTCCGGCATAGCGCACAATCTCGCCAATTCGCACATCCTCATAACGGCGATACACAACGCGACGGGCGTATGGGTAGACCCTCCCGCCACGCCCGACCGGGTGATTAAAGCGCTTATCCCGCTCGCGGCGAATGAATCCCCGCGCCGCTGACGCGCGCGCGGACAAGCATGACGACAGGAGTGAGTAAATGAAATCGTTTAATCACATAAACGCGGAAACGCTTGAGGAAGCCGCGGCGGAGCTGAAAAAAGACGGCGCCGTCGCAATCGCGGGCGGCGGGGATCTGATTGGCGCGCTCAAGGACGACATTTTCCCCGAGTATCCCAAAACAGTCGTGAACCTCAAAACCATACCGGGGCTGGACGGCATAAGCCTCGGCGGCGGTACGCTGAAAATCGGCGCCCTCGCCGCGCTCGCGGACATAGCGCGCAGCCCTGTCGTGATCGAAAGCGCGAGGGCGGTCGCCGACGCGGCGGGCAAGGCGTCCTCGCCGTCTCTCCGCGAGACGACGACAATCGGGGGCAACGTCTGTCAGATGCCGCACTGCTGGTATTTCCGCAAGCTCGGCAACCGTTTCAACTGCGCGCGCAAGGGGGGAGAGCGCTGCTTCGCAGTCTCCGGGGATAACAGATACCACTCGGTGTTCGGGGCGGGCGTGTTCGAGACCGCGGACGGCGCCAAAAGAGCCTGTATAGCCGCGAACCAAAGCGACATGTCCTCCGTGCTCACGGCGCTCGGCGCCGTATTCAAGACGACGGAGAGACTCATAGACGCCGCCGATTTTTTCAGCGCCGGGGTACTGTCCTCGACAGTGTTGAACAGGGGCGAGATTTTAACTGAAATCCGTATTCCCGTGTCGGAGAGATCAAAGAACTGCCGTTACAAGCGGTTCGCGTTCCGGAAGAGCATCGACTTCCCCGTGCTGAGCGTCGCGCTTGCGGTCGACGGGGCGAAAAACTGCTCCATCGTCCTCGGAGGCGCGGCGCCGGCACCGTACGCCGCTATAAAAGCCGAGGCGCTGATTCGCGGCAAGGAGATAACGCCCGCGCTCGCATCCGAGGCCGGGGAAGCCGCGGCAGACGGGGCGAAACCCACGGACGCCAACGCGTACAAGGTACAGCTTATCAGAACGCTCGTGAAGCGGGAACTTC
>JAITKI010000093.1 GCA_031278515.1 Oscillospiraceae bacterium
ATCCCCGGAAAACGCGAAATGTGACAATTTTTGCTCCGTCGCACGGGACGCACTCCTCCGCAAAAATTCTTTTCGCCTACGCCGAAAAGGACGAAGGGCGAAAATCGCTACAAACGAAATTATTCAACAGTGCGCCGCCCGAAAACTGTGCGAAGAATGTCGCATAAACGGCGCGCTTCGTTTCTGCAAGGTTTGGGCTATCCCGAAAGGCCCTGCAAAACCTGTCGATGGTTGGCTGAAATCCGAACGGAAAAATTTTTAGAACTACAGGAAAAATACAGGTTGGCTTGCCATAATGAGAACCGTGGTACACACGAGGTTTTTCTGTGTTACGGCGAAAGGAGTGAGCTGTATTGAAACGCTTTATTCATATCGTGGGGCTTTTACTGGTATTATGCGTTGCGGCGGTTTTCTTTATGAGGTATACAGGCTCGGAACGCCATAACAACGGCCCGGGCGGCGGATTACAGGCAAGCGATAAATTTCAGGCGGACAATTCGCATATGGGCGCACCGCCTTTGGACAAACCATCATCAAGCGCACTGTCCGCAAATAGCCTATCGGAAGACATCTTGCTTGTAAACGCCTATAACCCTTTGCCGGAGGGTTTTTATCCTGAAAATCTTGTGAACCTTTACAAACAAAAGGGCCGGAGTTTTCAACTGGCGAGAGCCGACATTGAAATAAGCGAAAACGTTTACGAGGCGATGAACACAATGTTTACGGCGGCAAAGACTGACGGCGCAGAAGGTTTCATTATCACCAGCGGATACCGAACGCGCGATGAGCAAAACGCCATTTTTGTTTCGACTACGGACGGAACGGCGGCAATGCCCGGTACAAGCGAACACGAAACGGGGCTCGCCTTTGATGTGACGTCGATGGAAAATGACAATTTTGAATTGACCTCGCAGTTCAAGTGGCTCTCGGAACATTGCGCTAGCTACGGGTTTATTATCCGTTACCCGCCAGGCGGCGAAGATATAACAGGCTACCCGTATGAGCCGTGGCACTACCGTTACGTTGGCAAAGAACATGCCGAAACAATTATGGCGAGTGGTCTGACGTTGGAAGAATATTTGGAAAACTAATCTGCCGTGCCATTCGCTGAAAATCTTGCTAGCCGCCACCCGCTGATATCGCGCTTGTAGTAAAGAGGCAAGCGCGTCGGTATATACCCGACGCGCTTGTTGGTGGCTGCCGCCCCAAGCCCCCGTAGGCGCACGGGGAGAAAATCGCCCCGTGCGCTTGCCGGGGTTTCTTGACAACGGCGCGGCGGAGGATTATAATTACAATGCGGATTGGTTGAGAATCCGCGGCACAAAAAGGAAAGGCCGGAGGCACGCGGGATGCGCAGGTTTTTCATCGCGCCGTCGGATGTTTCCGACGGCGCCGTGACGGTGCGGGGACGCGACGCCGCGCACATGCGGACGTTGCGCATGAAGCGCGGCGATATGTTTGCGGCGTGCGACGGCGCGGAGACGGACTATATATGCCGCCTTACGGAGTTAGAACGGGACGCAGCCCGGGCGGAGATCGCGCTGGTGCGCGCGTGTGAGGGCGAGCCGCCGGTTGCGTGCGAGGTGTACGCCGCGTTTTCAAAGGGAGACAGGTTGGAGACGGTCGTGCAAAAGAGCGTCGAACTCGGCGCGGTGTCCGTTGTTTTGTTTGAGTCCCGCAGGTGCGTCGCGCGCCCCGACGCGCGAGCGCTGGAACGCAGACTTGAGCGGTTGTCCGCCGTGGCGGAGGAAGCCGCGAAGCAGTCCGGACGCGGTCGCGTACCTGGGGTGACGTCCGCGCGATCATTCGAAGAGGCCGTGGAGCGCGCGGCGATGGCGGCGCTGCCGCTGTTTTTTTATGAGGAGGAGCGCGCGCGCGGGCTCAGGGAGGCGCTCAGCGGCGGGGGGACGGGCGGATCGGTGTCCGTCGTCACGGGGCCGGAAGGCGGATTTGAGCCGGAGGAGGCGGATTTTGCCATAGGTAGAGGTTGCGTCTCCGTGAGTCTGGGACCGCGTATCTTGCGGTGTGATACGGCGCCTGTCGCCGCGCTCGCCTGCGTGATGATGTCGCGCGGCGGGATGGAGACGCCGCGAAATCGGGCGGACAGGAACGACTTACAGGCGGACTGAAAGGATTTGTGCGGATGTCGATGATCGAACTGTCAGATGGCGGAGTATATCTTATAAACGGACGCCCCATTCGCGGGCCTGCGCGGGAGGCGCCGTCTCCCGCGCAGGCCCGCGAGCGCACGATGGCGTACAGTATTTTGCGCGCGCACGACAGCGGTGCCGAACCGGGAAAGCTGCGCGTAAAATTCGACGCGCTCGTGTCGCACGACATAACGTATGTCGGTATAATCCAGACGGCGCGGGCGTCCGGGATGACGGAGTTTCCGATCCCGTATGCGCTGACCAACTGCCACAACAGCCTGTGCGCTGTTGGTGGCACGATAAATGAGGACGACCACGCTTTCGGCCTGTCGGCCGCTATAAGATACGGCGGTATATACGTGCCGGCAAATCAGGCCGTCATACACCAGTACGCGCGGGAATCGCTCGCTGGATGCGGGAGGATGATTCTCGGGTCGGATTCGCACACGCGGTACGGCTGCTACGGGACGCTGGGCGTGGGCGAGGGTGGCGGCGAGCTGGCAAAGCAGCTGCTGGGCAATACATACGACATCGACGCGCCGGAAGTCGTACTCGTCTGGCTGGAGGGGGCGCCTCCACGGGGCGTCGGCCCGCACGATATCGCGCTCGCGCTTGTGGGCGCCGTATTTCCGGACGGCATTGTGAAGAACAAGATCCTTGAATTCGCCGGACCCGGCGTCGAATACCTTTCAATGGACTTCCGCACGGGAATCGATGTCATGACGACGGAAACGGGCTGCCTGTCTTCCATATGGAAGACGGATAATACGGTGCGCGACTTCTATGAGAGCGTCGGGCGGACGGAGGATTTCAAGGCGCTGCGCCCCGGGGAATACGCGTACTACGATCTGATGATAAGAATGGATCTCTCCCGCGCCGAGTGCATGATAGCGTTGCCGTTTCACCCGTCCAAGGTGTATACGATTCGCGAGCTCCTGCGGGCGCCGGAGAGGATTTTCGCGGAGATTGAGGACGAGTGCAACCGCGAACTGGACGGGCGCGTCAGGCTGGATTTACGCCGCAGCATAAATAAGGACGGCAAGATCGCCGTAGAGCAGGGCGTCATAGTCGGCTGCGCCGGCGGCATGTTTGAGAACATATGCGAGGCGGCCGATATATTGCGCGGGCGCGGAATCGGGGACGGTTACTTTGATCTGTCCGTGTACCCGGCGTCCGCTCCGGTCGGTCTCGCCGTAACGAAAAGCGGCGCCGCCGCCTCGCTTATGGAGTCCGGCGCCGTCGTCAAACCCGCGTTTTGCGGACCCTGCTTCGGCGCGGGCGACACCCCGGCGCACAACACGCTGTCTATCCGGCACGCGACGCGCAATTTCGCCTCACGCGAGGGCTCAAAGCCCGGCAGCGGGCAGATTGCCGCCGTCGCGCTGATGGACGCGCGGAGCATCGCCGCCACCGCGCGAATGGGCGGCATCCTCACCGCCGCGACGGATATAGAATACGAAATAACGCCCCGCGCGCGTGCGTATGACGGCTCGCTGTACGCAAGGCGCTGTTACAACGGCTTCGGTCGCCCCGACAGATCGGTGGAGCTGCGCCTCGGCCCGAACATAGCCGACTGGCCCGTGATGCACAGTATGAAGAGCGATCTCCTCCTCCGTCTGTGCGCGGTGATACGCGACGGCGTGACGACGACGGACGAACTTATACCCTCCGGCGAGACGTCCTCGTACCGCTCAAATCCGGCGGCGCTCGCGGAATTTACTCTGGGACGGAGATGCCCCGACTACGTGCGCTTGAGCAAGGCCGTGCGCGCGCTCGACGACGCGCTGCGAGACGGGGGCGCCGTTCCGGACGCCGGCACGGCGGACGGCGCCGGAGAGATGGCGAGGACGCTTGAGATATGCGGCGCGTCTCCGCGCGACACGACGGTCGGTTCGTGTCTGTTTGCCAAAAAACCGGGCGACGGCTCCGCGCGTGAGCAGGCCGCATCGTGCCAGAAAATACTCGGTGGCTGGGGTAACATATGTTACGAGTACGCCACGAAGCGCTACCGCTCCAACTGCATAAACTGGGGCATCGTCCCGTTCACCGTCAGCCGGGACGAAGAGTTCCCGTACAAGGAGGGCGACTGGATATACATACGCGGTCTGCGCGAGATGATCCTCGCGGGGGTCGAGGACATCCCGGCGGAGGTCGTGCTGTCCACGGGTGAAGTCCGAGCCATAGCCCTCCGCTGTTCCGGACTTACGGACAAGGAAAAATCTATTCTCACCGAGGGGAGCCTGATAAACTTTTATGCGAAAAATACAGATGAAAACACCGATCGTGGAGATGGACGGCGATGAGATGACGCGCATCCTGTGGCGCGTTATAAAGGACAAACTCCTGCTGCCGCACATAGACCTGAAGACCGAGTACTACGACCTCGGACTGCTGTACCGCAACGAGACCGGGGACGCCGTCACAGCGCGCGCCGCGGAGGCGGTGAAGAGGCTCGGCGTCGGCGTCAAGTGCGCCACAATCACGCCGAACCGCCAGCGCATGGAGGAATACCCGCAGCTTACGCAGATGTGGCCGTCTCCCAACGCCACGATCCGCTCGATCCTCGACGGCACCGTATTCAGAACGCCCATAGTGATAGACTGCATAAGGCCTGCGGTGAGGAACTGGGAGAGACCCATCACCATCGCGCGTCACGCGTACGGCGACATATACAAGGCGGCGGAGATGCGCACCCGCGAGCCGGGGGAGTGCGTCATGACGTTTCGGGGCAAGAGCGGGCGTGAGGAAACGCTGTCGGTGCAGAGCGTCCCGGGACCCGCAATCTGGCAGGGCGTCCACAACAAGGAGTCGAGTATACGCGGCTTTGCGCGCGCGTGCTTCAGCTACGCCGTATCGATGAAGCAGGATCTCTGGTTTTCATCCAAAGATACCATTTCAAAAGTATACGACGGCTGCTTCAAGGAGATCTTCGAAGATGAATTCCGCAGCTTCAAGAGTGAATTTGAAAGACTCGGAATAACGTACTTTTACACGCTGATCGACGACGCTGTGGCCCGGGTCATCCGCTCAAAGGGCGGATATATATGGGCGTGCAAGAATTATGACGGCGATGTGATGAGCGATATGGTGAGCGTCGCGTTCGGTTCCCTCGCGATGATGACGAGCGTACTCGTCTCCCCGGACGGCGAATACGAGTTCGAGGCTGCGCACGGCACCGTGACACAGCACTACTACAAGCATCTCAAGGGCGAGCGCACTTCCACAAATCCCATGGCGACGATCTTCGCGTGGACGGGCGCCCTGCGAAAACGCGGAGAGCTTGACGGCGTACCGGAGCTGACGGAATACGCGGACAGGCTGGAAAAGGCGTGTCTCGACACGCTCACTTCGGGAATTATGACGCGAGATCTCGTCCTTCTCACCGAGCCAGGCTTCAACGCCACAGCCGTATCCAGCGACGAATTCATCGAGACCGTGGCGTCCCGCCTTTGCCGAAACGCCCCGCTCTGAATCCCGCGCCGCGGCGTCCCAGCCCGGAGGACGCGGTCGCCTTGCCGGATTATCCTTCGGTTTGGACGCCGGGCTGCGCCGGACGCTGCGGGGCCGTGAGCGCGATGAGTTCTCTCTCCGTATTTATATGCGTGTAAGAGCCGGCGATCCCGTCGGTTATATACACCTCACCATCCTCGGTTATGAGGATCATGTCAAAATCGCGGCCGCTCTCCCGCCAGTATGTCTCGGCGGCTTGGCGTCCCATCACGAACAGCGCGGTTGACAAGGCGTCCGCGCGCGCGCCGTTATCGGCGACGACGGTCACGGACAACAGGCCGCTCTCTGCCGGACGGCATGTGGCCGGGTCTATGATGTGGTGATACCGTCTGCCGCCCGCCTCGAAATACCGCTGATAGACGCCTGACGTGACGACGGCCGCGTCCGATGTCCCGAGCGCTCCGGCGTACCGCTCGCCGTCCTCCGGATCCTGTATGGCCACGCTCCACAGCGAGCCGTCCGGCTTGCGCCCGAGCGTCTGCACGTTGCCGCCGAGCGAGACGACGCCCGACGTGACGCCGCGCTCTTTGAATATCTCCGCCGCCCGCTGTGACGCGTACCCTTTCGCGAGCGCGCCCAGATCGACCGCGGCGCCCGGCGCCAGTTCGACTGACGTCTCTCCGAGCTTGACGGCGCCGCAGTCCACGAGCGGCGCTATCGCCGACAGCTCGCCGTCGTCCGGTACGCGGTATTCACCCGTCGTAAAGCCCCACGCGCTGACGGCGGGATATACGGTTATGTCGAGAGCGCCCGCAGTCTCCCCGGACACCGAGACGGCAAAGTTTATTATCTCCAGGGTTTCGGGCGAAACCTCGGCCCGCCCGAAACTGTTGAGCGCGTATATCTCGCTGTCCCCGTCCGTCACGGACCACGCGGCGTCCAGTCGCTTTATCTCATCGGACGCGGCCCGCACCGCGGCCTCCGCGAAACGGCCGTAGGCGCTCAGTCGCATGAAAGTATCCATGGCGAACAGATCTTCCGTGTACGGTTCTCCGCCCGCGGCGCCGCAACCGGCCGTCGCCGTGACGGCTGCGGCCAGCGCTATCGCTGCGGCCAGCACTCTCCGGAAACGGCGCAAGAACGCCGCGAGACTCACGGAGCCGTCCGCGCGTCCGTATCGGGAAAGAGCGTGACGTCGGTGTGCGGCAGGAAACACGCGGCTATAAACGCGTCCATGTAGCCCGGCTGCGTACTCAGCTCCACATACGTAATACCGCGCGCAATCTCGCGCAGACGCCGGGCGGCCATGTCTGATATAAGCATGGCGTACGCCCCCGCGAGAGACGTGTTGCCTACATAGCGGTACTTGCTCTCGGGGAGGGACGGAAACATGCCGATGCGTATCGCGTTTCGGACGTTTATCCCGCTGCCTATACCCCCGGCCACAAGCACCCTGTCTATATCCTCCGGGACAAAGCCGAGAGGACTGAGCAGCGTCATTATGGCCGAAAAAATCGCGCCTTTTGTGCGGATGAAATTGTCTATATCGGTTTCATTTATATATATTTCGCGCCCGGTGGCGGACTGCCGATCAAACGACAGCACGTAGCGCCCCGTCCCGTATTCGTCATACACGACGCGCTCTCCCTCGCGCGCGAATTTACCCCTGCCGTCGATGACGCCCGTCGCGAACAGATCGGCGATGACGTCTATGATGCCGGAGCCGCACAGCCCGACAGGCTTCCCGCCCCCGATTACCGTCAGGTAAGGTTCCATCGTCTCTTTGTCTATGGAACACGCCTCTATGGCGCCGTCCGTCGCCCGCATCCCGCACCTGATGTCGCCGCCCTCGAACGCGGGTCCCGCGGAGCAGGCGCACGCCATTAAAAACTCGCTGTTCCCGAACACAATTTCGCCGTTCGTACCCAAATCGACGAGCAGCGACAGCTCGGGGGAATTCCAGATCATGCTCGCGAGCGTACCCGCCGTTATGTCTCCCCCGACGTAGCTGCCGATATTAGGGGCGACAAACATCTTCGCGCCGGGCGCTAAGTCTATCCCCACCTCCCGCGTGAATATGGGCGCGATCTCAAAAAACGCCGGGATGTAAGGTTCCGTCCGCAGGTAATTTGCGTTTACTCCCAGCATGAGGTGATTCATCGTCGTGTTGCCCGCCAGCGTGACGCAGCCGATGCGCTCCGTCGCCACGCCGGAGTCGTCGCACATCTTGTGGATTACCGGTAGCAGCGACTCGTGTACGACGGCATAACGCAGCCGCTCCACGCCGCCCTCTTTCTGTTGCTCGATGATGCGATTTATGACGTCGGCGCCGTAGCGTATCTGCCCGTTGCCGGTACTGCCCTTGGCGAGTATTTTCCCCGTCTCGAGATCGACGAGCAGCGCGGATACCGTAGTGGTCCCGACATCGATTGCAAGTCCGCAGATGGGCGTCTTCCCGTCGGCGGGGAACAGGTCGAGTATCCGCACCGACTCCCCCTCGCCGTAAAGGAGACAGCGCAGCCGGTAACCGTTGTCGCGCAGCAGATTCGGGAGCTTTTTCAGCAGCGAGTAGCGTATATGCACGTCGCTCTTGCCCATGCGCGCGGCGACGGCCCTCGTCAGTCTCTCGTTGTCGGGCATCGTGTCGTCGAGCGAAGGGGGCGGGATTTCAATTATGAACGCGCTGTAACCGTTCCCGAAATCCAGCCCCGCCGCTTTCATCTCCCTCTGCAGCGAATCGAATATCTCGATCTCCTGCGGCGACGAGAGGTCGGACACCTGCATCCTGTTCTTATACGCCGCCGCGATGTCCGGCACAAATATTTTCGCGTTGCCCGACACCTTAGAGACGCAGGCCAGCCGCCATCCGTTGAAGTATTCGTAATCGTTTACGTGCCGCGTTATCGCGCTGTAGACTTCGCCCTCCAGGAGCCGCACACGGCACTTCCCGCAGCTCCCGTTTCCCGAGCAGGGGGCGTCTATCGCAATATTCGCCTTACGCGCCAGCTCTAAAATATTCTCTCCGTGAGAGGCGAAGATGACCGCGTCGTCTCCGCCCTCGATTTTAAAAGTGATCTCGTACATCAAAAAACCGCCGTTTCAGAATTTACCGCTTGGCTGCGGACTGCCCTATAGAATATTTTCGTTTGCAGCGATTTTCGCTCTCCCGTCCCGTGCGACGGAGCAAAAATTGTAATATTCCGCATTTTCCGGGGATTTATTCCTCGGAAAATGCTCTTTGCGAGCCGCGCACGGCGAGACCCCTGCTCCCGTGACTCGTTTGTGATGGCGAAGCCATCACAAACGAAATTATTCTCCGAGAATAATTTCGTTTTTTGTTCCGTTTTTTACTATATATCGCAGTATCGCTACGCCATAATCGTACCCGTGGGAGCAATGGGGCTTTTGAAAGTTCGGCGGACTTTCGAAAGTCCCATTCGTGCGTTTTCGCCGCCGCGGCACGCGCCGCGGCGGACGGATCCGGCGGGAATATCGGATGTCGGCGTCCGTGAAATCGCTGTGTGACGCGACCGGAGAAACCGCGAAAGAAGGGAGACTGCGGCATTGCTTATATCCCAGATCATCAACGGCCTGAGCTCGGCGGGGCTCCTGCTGCTCGCGGCGCTCGGCGCCGTGATAATATTTGGCAACATGGGTATTATCAATCTCGCGCACGGCGATCTCATCATGACGGGCGCGTATACCACGGTCTTCTTTTCGGAACAAGGCATACCGTTTGGCGTGTGCGTCGTTCTGTCGTTCATTACGGCCGCCGTCGTGGGGCTGCTCATAGAGATAACCGTGATAAGGCGCTTCTACGGGCAGCTCAACAACACGCTTCTGGCCAGTTACGCGGTGTCCATAATTCTCGGACAGTCCGCGAAGCTCATCTTCGGACCCGCCACGAGAACAATTCCCCCCGCCATCGCCGGGAGTCTTGTCATAGGCGGCGTATACATACCGTATTACAACATACTCATCGTCGCCATCGCCCTGCTGACGGCGTTTCTCACATGGGCGCTGCTGTACAGGACGACCCTCGGCCTGAAAATCCGCGCGATATCGCAAAACAGGCGCATGACGGAGTGTCTGCGTGTCGATACGGCGAAGATTGACACGTTCACCTTCGCTCTCGGCTCGGGGCTGGCCGGCGTGGCGGGCGCCGTCATAGTACCGGCGCGCGTCGCGACGCCGCTCATGGGCGCTTCGTACCTGCTGGACTCATTCATAACGGTGGTGGTTGGCGGATTCGACTCCCTGCTCGGCGCGGGCGCGAGCGCGGCGCTCATAAGCGAGTTTACGTCCGTGCTCGGCGGCTTCGTCAGCGAGGTCGCCGCCAAAATAATACTCCTTTTGCTCGTCATCGTCCTGATACGGTTCCGCCCGCGCGGACTTTTCGCGAAAGAGGGGAGATAGGCGTATGACGGGACTGCTCGCCGCCGCGCGCCGTATGCGCGTCAACCGGCATATCGACATCTGCCTGCTCGTGTTTCTGGCCGTGTTCCCGATGTTTGCCTCAAAATTCCGCGTCGATGTTATGGCCGGATTTATGGCGTATGTCATTTTCGCCCTCTCGCTCGACCTGCTGTGGGGCTATACGGGACTCATGAGCTTCGGCCACGCCGTTATGTTCGGTATGGGCGCGTATGTCGGCGGCCTGACGAACGCGTTCCAGAAGGGCGTGCCGGATTTCATGGCAAAATACGGCGTTACCGAGATACCATCGTTCTTCGCGCCGCTCGCCGCGCCCGCTCTGGGAAACGCGCTGGCGGTGCTCCTGCCGGGACTGCTGGCGCTCGCCGTCGGCATATTCATCTTTTCGAGCCGCGTGTCCGGCGTGTTCTTCTGTCTCATAACGATGGCGCTGGCGAGCGCGTTCGCCACGTTTACAAACAGCACGCAGCAGTATCTCGGCGGCTCGAACGGGATAAACAGGATAACGAGATTCGCTTTCGGCGGCGCGCCCGTCAGCGTGACGCAAAACTACTATATCATCCTCATAGCGCTCGCCGCGTCGTATATTTTCTGTCTGTGGCTCGTCAACACGCGCTTCGGCAAGGCGCTGACGTCGATAGCCGGCAATGAGGACAGGCTGCGTTTTCTGGGGTACAAGACGCGCGACTTCAAACTGCTTGTGTTTGTGCTCTCCGGTATGCTCGCCGGCTTTGCGGGGCTGCTGTCGGTACGCACGACGGGTTTTGTCTCCCCTACGAGCTGCGGTCTGGAGATGAGCACGATGGCGGTGGTGTGGGTGGCCGTGGGCGGGCGCGGTAATCTCACCGGGGCGGTCGCCGGTACGCTGCTGATAAACTGGGCCGAGAGTATCTTGAGCGAGCGCATCGCCTCCCAGTGGCAGCTTACGATAGGCGTAATCCTGCTGCTTTTCGTCCTCTTCATGCGCGACGGTCTCATCGGCGCGGCGCTGGGCGCGCAGGACAGGCGAAGGCAAAAAAAGCTCAGGGAGGCTTTGTGACGGGGATGGCAATTCTGGAAATACGGGGACTCGCCGTCGATTTCAAGGGCTTCCGGGCGATCGACGGCGTCGATATGGATGTGGAGCGCGGCGAGCTGCGCGTCATAATAGGGCCAAACGGCGCGGGCAAGAGTACGCTGATGGACCTCATAACCGCGAAGACACGCCCCACGGCGGGTTCCGTCACGTTCGACGGCGCCGATATAACGGGGCTGGATATAAGCGACATCTCGGCAAGGCGCGGGATAGGCAGGAAATTTCAAGGCCCGAATATCTTCGGCGCCATGACGGCGCTCGAAAACGTGGAACTCGCGCTTAACGGACACAACACGCTGATAAAAGCCCTGTTTTACCGCAGGACTCGACAGACGCTGGAGCAAATCGACGCGGCCTTGGCGCGCGTCGGACTGTATGAAAAACGCGGGTTGCCGGCCGGCGCCCTCTCGCACGGCGAAAAGCAATGGCTTGAGATATGTATGCTGCTCGCGCAAAATCCCAAGCTCATGATACTTGACGAGCCTACGACGGGGATGACGGCGGAAGAGACGTACAAGACGGGCGAACTCATAATGGGCATGAGCGGGGAGCACACGATAATCGTCGCGGAGCACGACATGGACTTCGTGCGGCAAGTCGCCAGCACCGTGACGGTTCTGCACCAGGGGCGTGTACTCGCCGAGGGCGGCATCGCGGACGTAGAGCGCGACCCGCGCGTCGTCGCCGTGTACTTGAAAGACTCGGATTCGGCGGAGGACGGTCAGGAGAGCGTGAAGGGGGCGTCAGGCGCGTGAGCACGGCGGAAAAAGCGCTCATACTGAGGGCCGAGGACATCAGCGCGAGCTACAACAAGAGCCGCGTGATAAACGGCGTGTCGTTTGAACTGCGCTACGGCGATAAGCTGGCGCTGCTCGGGCGCAACGGCGTTGGCAAGACCACCCTGCTGTGCTGCATAATGGGCATAGTCAAACTTGACGGCGGCGCCATACAGTTTTTCAATGAGCGGAAGACGCGTTTTTCCGCCTATGAGATAAGCTCGCTCGGCGTTGCGTACGTGCCGCAGGGCAGGGAGATATTCGCCGATTTTACGGTACGCCAAAATCTGGAGTTCGGCGGCGTCACGCTGAACAAGTTCGACATGAGGGCGCGTTTTGAGATGGCGCTGGAGTATTTTCCCGCGCTGCGCGAGCATCTGTCGCGAAAGGGCGGCGTGCTCTCTGGCGGACAGCAGCAGCAGCTCGCCATAGCGCGCGCTCTGATGTCCGGGCCGAGACTCCTGTTGCTTGACGAACCCACGGAGGGCATACAGCCGAATATCGTGGCTGAAATCGCGGAAATACTGAACCGCGTCCACAGGGAGATGCATCTGCCGATGATCCTCGTGGAGCAGAATCTGAAATTCGCGTTCCGCGTCGCCAACCGATACGCCGTCATGCAAAAGGGCGCCATAGCCGCCTCCGGCGCGGGCGCGGAACTGCCCGGGGAAGTAATTGATAAATATTTGACGGTATAAAAGCTCCGCGGGCGGAGCGTGGCTCGCAAATAGCGTTTCCCGAGGAATGAATCCCCGGGAAACGCGCAATATGATAATTTTTGCATCGTCGCACGGGGTGCGCTCCTCCGCAAAAATTATTCTCGTCCTTTTCGCCTGTCGGCGGACAGGCGAAAAGGACGAGAACGCGGAAACCGGTACAAACGAAAACATCCGGGTTATTTACACTTTGCCGCTTGTGATGTACAATCTGGGTACACAACATAAACGGAAGGGATGATCAAGCGTGTACAAGTGTAAATATCCGCGTCTCTTTTCCCCCGTCGTCGTCGCGGGGACTACGTTCCGCAACCGCATCTTCGGCTCTCCCACAGGCACTTCCTATCTCACGAGCCGCCACTTCCCGCTGGCGGAGACGTTCGCGTATTACGAGCGCAAGGCGCGTGGCGGCGCGGCGTCCGTCTGCGTCGGGGATGCCGTCATCGCGCCCGACGCGCGCATGAACAACGGACACATCGCGTTGAACGATCCTCTCAGTTACAATTCGCTCGCGTATCTGGCCGACGCTATCACGCGTCACGGCGCCGTGGCGTCCATTGAGCTGTCGCACTCCGGCAGCCACTCGCACACCTCCGCCGCCGCCGGGGCGCAGCTCTACGGACCCATGGAGTATACTACGGAGAGCGGATACCGCGTCCTGCCCATGACGGACGAACAGATTATGAAAGTCGTGGGACAGTACGCCAACGCCGCCGCGCTCGCGAAGCGGGCGGGCTTTGGGATGGTGACTATCCACGGCGGTCACGGGTGGCTGCTGACGGAATTCATGTCGCCCGTCACGAATCAGCGCGCGGACAAGTGGGGCGGCAGCGCGGAGAACCGCTCCCGCTTCGCCGTGGAGGTCTGCCGCGCCGTGCGCAAGGCAGTCGGGCCGGATTTCCCGATAGAGATGCGCATCTCCGGTTCCGAGTGCAACCCCGGCGGGTACGGGATAGACGAGGGCGTGGCCATCGCGCGGCAGCTCGACGGCGAGCTTGACATCATACACGTCTCGGCGGGCAGCCACGAGATATGGGACGTGTTCACCGTCACCCACCCCGACATGTTTCTCCCCGACGGCGTCAACGTCCAATACGCCGCCGAAATCAAAAAGCACGTCAAGAACTCGCTCGTCGCGACGGTGGGCGCGCTGAGCGATCCCGCGCTGATGGAGGAGATCATCGCGTCGGGACAGGCGGACATCGTGGAGGTCGCGCGCGGACTGATAGCCGATCCCGACCTGCCGCGCAAGGCCCGCGCCGGGCGCGAAGCGGAGATTGACAAGTGTATGCGCTGCCTGTCGTGCTTCACAAGTCTCATGACAAAGGGGCAGTTCATCTGCGCCGTCAATCCGGTCATCGGGCGGGAAGTGGAGAACAAGTGGGAGATACAGCCCGCCGTGAAGAAAAAGGTGCTCGTCGCCGGCGGCGGCGTGGCCGGCATGGAGTCGGCGCTGACGGCGGCGCGGCGCGGTCACGAGGTAATTCTGGCCGAGAAGTCGGGCAGACTCGGCGGTGTCCTCCGCTGTGAGGACGATGTGTCGTTCAAAAAAAATCTGTCCGCGTTTCTCGACAATCAGGCGGCCGCGCTGAAAAAGGCCGGCGTCGATATTCGCCTCAATACGCCCGTCACTCCGGAACTCGCGCGTGAACTCGCGCCCGACGTGATAATCGCCGCCGTCGGCGCGCGGCCCGTCAAGCCGAACATTCCCGGCATAGACGGCAAAAACGTGTTCGGCGCGGAGGACGTCTACCTCAACCCGGATCTCGCCGGGGAGAGCGCCGTCATACTCGGCGGCGGGCTTGTAGGCGCCGAACTGGCGATACATCTCGCGCGTCTCGGTAAAAAGGCGTCGATAGTCGAGATGCAAGACGCGCTGAGCGACGGCGGCAACATGCTCCACGGACTGGCCATTCGGCTCGAACTTGCGCGCCGGAACGTGGCCGTACATCTGTCCGCGAGAGCGCTTGAGATCACGCGGGCGGGCGTCCTGCTCGAGACGCCGGACGGCAAAACAACGTGTGAGGCCGATTCGGTGATATACGCCGTAGGTCAGCGGGCGCTGTCGGAGGACGCGGAGACGCTGCGCTTCCTCGCGCCGGAGTTCCACCGCATAGGCGACTGTCTCGCCCCGAAAAACATAACGGAGGCCACGCGCGTATCCTACAACATCGCGCGCGACATCGGCATGGCGTAGCCGCGAATTAAAACGTCAATCCCCCGCGTAGGCGATGCGGGAACGCAAGTACAGTTCCTCGCGGAACGCGGGCGTGAGCACGGACGCGCCGTATGTGTTGAACATCGAAGGCTTATCGGGTCTGCAAAACTTTTCAACGTATTCGCGCGCCGCCGCCCGCTGCTCATCCTCCGTCTTCCCGGCCGGATCGTACATGTCGGGCGTGACGCCGACGATAATCTTGTCCCCGTACAGCTCATATATCTTGTGCGTGTCGTTCATCAGCTGCCCGCTCCACGAATCCCATCCGGCCGCGATGAAGTTCGGCGCCTGTTTGAGCAGCTGCCCGCAGCTGTGCAGCTCGCACGCCTTGCCCTTTAAGTGCAGAAAGTCCGTCACGCGTCTCATGTAAGGCACTATCATCTCCCCGGCGAGCGCCGGAGAGAAGAATGTCTCTTTCTGCGAACCCCAGTCGTCGTGTATGCAGAATCCGTCAAGCTTCGGGAAGTACGTCACGTATCTGTCGAGTATTTCGATATACAGTTCCGACAGCTTGTCGAACAGTTCTTTCACGGCGTCCTGCTGATCCTCATCGATCATGGCCATGATGGCGCCCTCAAAGTCCATAAACGATATTAGGCGTTCATACCAGCCGTTGAGGAACCAGCAAATGTTGAACTTATCGTCGCGCAGATAGTCCGCGTTGTACCGCGCGGCGCCGTCCCAGTCCCACGCGTCCACGTCCGGCCACACGAGTTTTTCGCGCCACTCTCCGGCGTCCTCCATAAACGGTTTTCCGGGTCTTACCATCGAGCCTCCGGCCTGCGCGACATACTCCCACTCAATGCCGAACATGTCCTTTCCGCCGCCGTCGAGCGGGTTGAATCCGCTCCCGTCGAACACGAACGCCCTCGCGACGTTGTCGGGATTCACCTTCGGGCAGAACAGCGTCTGCTCCAGCCCCGTTATCTGCCAGATGGGGCGCCCGGCGTAAAGCGCCGCGTACCCCTCGCGCTGCGTAACGGGGAAGTCGTATACCGGCGTCGGCGGCGCACCTCCGAAGCCCGGCGTGTTTGCCACCACGGTGAGTTCTCTCGGATCGAATTTCGGTATCGCCATCTTTATGACCATTCCTTTCCTTTTGTCCGCCCGGCGGCGCTCGTCTTAATTTGCGATTTCTCCGCGAGGTAGCCGTCGCTGCGGCAGTGCATATCGGAAATTCCGCAGCGGATTTCCGTATACAGTTCCCCGCGTATGAAGCGCGTCGTAACAAGGCACGATGTAGCCGTCCAGTATGTCGCTGTGTTCCGTGAGGCTCTCGTAGACTTTGTCGTCCGTCGTCCCCAGCGCGTCGGCCAGCGCTTCAATGCAAAACACAGCAAAGAACGCCTGGTCTCGATTCATCGCCGTTTGCTTGCGCACCGTCGCCTCCCGCTTCCCCCGGCGCTTTTCCAAAAACGCCGCAAACTCCGCCCCCTCGCTTCGCTTTCGCCGAAACGTTGCGGCTTCGCGCTTTGACCGCATTCAGTATATCAGGCGCGCGGCGGGTTTGCAACAAACGCGTTGACCCAGTCCGGATAGTTTGACATTCTATTGATGCCTCCTTTCAAGCACACTACACTATAGTATACATGCAAGAGAAAATCAATAGGAATAATTTCGTTTGTGATGGCTTTGCCATCACAAACGAGTCACGGGAGCGTGGATCTTGCCGTGCGCGGCTCGCAAAGAGCATTTTCCGAGGAATAAATCCCCGGAAAATGCGAAATATTACAATTTTTGCTCCGTCGCACGGGACGCGCTCCTCGCAAAAATTCTTTTCGCCTGCGGCGAAAAGGACGGGAGAGCGAAAACCGCTGCAAACGAAAACATTCGACAGCGCGACGGCATTTACTTTTTATACAGGAGATGGTAAAATACGGGGAAAATATCCGCGCCCTTCGTCGGTGAGGAACCCGTTATCCCACGCGGCTTGCGGGCATTCAAGGTTCATGCGGTGTCCTTGCGCAGAAAACACTGCAAATACATTACACGAGGGAGATTTACGGGTGGCTGTCAAAATCGCGATGCTTGCAGTTTTTTTCGCAATCACGATAGGGGTGGGACTGTATTTTCGCAAACGCAACGACACCGTCAGCGGGTTTGTGCTTGGGGGGAGGGCCGTCGGCCCGTGGCTCACGGCGTTCGCCTACGGAACGTCTTACTTCTCCGCCGTCGTGTTCGTGGGATACGCCGGCCAGTTCGGATGGCGGTTTGGGATATCCGCGTTTTGGATTGGCCTGGGCAACGCTTTTATCGGGTCGCTGCTGGCGTGGGTCGTGCTGGCGCGCCGCACGCGCGTCATGACGCGGCATCTGGGCAGCGCCACAATGCCGAGCTTCTTTGGGCGCAGGTATGACTCTAACGGTCTCAAGACGGGCGCGTCGGTCATAACCTTTATTTTTCTCGTACCCTACACGGCCTCGCTGTACAACGGGCTTTCGCGCCTGTTTTCGATGGCCTTTAACATCGACTTCACAGTCTGCATAGCGGCGATGGCCATACTCACCGCCGTATACGTAATAGCCGGGGGATATACGGCGACGGCGGTCAACGATTTTATTCAGGGCGTCATCATGCTCGTGGGTATAGCGGCCGTCATCGGCGCGGTTCTGCGCGCAAACGGCGGCTTCGGTGGATCGCTCGCCGCGCTCGCGTCGGTGAGCGGCGAAGCGGAGTCGTCTCCGCCCGGCGTGTTCGCATCGATGTTCGGACCCGATCCGCTGTCGCTGCTCGGCGTCGTCCTGCTGACATCCGTGGGTACGTGGGGACTGCCGCAGATGGTGCAAAAGTTCTACTCCATACGCTCGGAGCGCAACATAAGCACAGGGACAGTAGTGTCCACGGTATTCGCGATTGTAATCTCCGGAGGTTGTTATTTCCTGGGCGGCTTCGGCAGACTTTTCGACTCTCCCGCCATGTACTCCGATACGGGCGCCATCGTGTACGACGCCGTTGTTCCGGCCATGCTGTCGGGGTTCAGACCGTTGCTGATAGGCGTTGTGATCGTACTCGTATTTGCGGCGTCTATCTCCACGCTGTCGTCGCTCGTCATGACGTCCGCATCTACGTTCACACTCGATTTTCTGCACGGCAATTTTATCAGGAAGAAGCCTGACGAAAAGAAACAGCTCGCGGTGATACGCGCGCTGATCGCCGGTTTTATCGTCGTATCCGCCGCGATCGCCGTGGCGCAGTACAAGGGCGGCGTGAGCTTCATCGCGCAGCTTATGGGAGTGTCGTGGGGCGCGCTCGCGGGCGCGTTTCTCGCCCCGTTTCTCTACGGACTGTACTGGAAAGGCGCGACGAGGGCGGCGGTGTGGTGCAATTTTATATTCGCGTCGGCGTTTATGATACTAAACATACTCTTCCGGAACTCGTTTCCGCCGATTTTGAGCTCTCCCATAAACGCGGGCGCTTTCACAATGCTCGCCGGAATGATAATAGTGCCGCTCGTGAGTTCAATCACGCCCAAACCGAGAAAGAAGCACGTAGACAAGTGCTTTGAGTGTTACGACGAACCCGTCGCCGTCAAGGCGAGTAAATCGCTCTCCCCGCGATAGACGCATAAAGCGCGCCGGTCTAACATCTCTCAAACGTCAGCCTTTGGCGCATACCGTCCGTTATTATGTCCGCGACGACGCTGCCGTCCGGCGACGTATGCCTGTCGCACTCGATCTCATCCCCCACGAGGTGCTTCCCGATTATCGCGTCAATATCGGAGTCGTCGGCGTCGATATCTTCAATAAAGACATCTCGCATCTGGTTTCCGGAACAGTTGTTGAATATTTCCCTGGTGAACTCGTACGTCCTCTTCACCGCCAGTTTATCCCTCCGCCTCCGCTTTGGAGCCGCCTCCGCGCTCGCGCTCCCGCTCGCGCGACATTTCCTCCAGTTCCTCGTCCGTGAGGAACCGCTCGACCAAATCGGTGAACAAGATTCCCTTGAGGTGATCGAGCTCATGGCATATCGCGCGCGCCGTCAGATTTTTGCCGGTGAACTCAAACGCGCCGCCGCTGCGGTCGTTCGCGCGCACCTTGACCGTGTCGGGGCGCTTTACTATGCCATACAGCGACGGTACGCTGAGACATCCCTCCGGCCCGGACTGCTCGCCCGACTCCGCCACTATTTCCGGGTTTATAAGCTCAACTATGCGCCCGTCGTCGCTCTCCGCCTCGCGCTCGACGTCGAGTATAAGCGCGACCGCGCGGAGTACGCCGACCTGCGGCGCGGCCAAACCGATACCTCCGGCTTTCAGCAGCGTCTCTCTCATATCGTCGATAAGCTGGTGCAGCCTCGGGTTGAAATCGGTCACCGCTCTGCTGCGTTTTCGCAGCGCGGGCTCGCTTTCACGCAGGATATTTCTCAGCGCCATAATATGACCACGCCTTTCTTTTTCAATCGTACGGACAGACGTCGGCGTAGGCTGAGACGCCCCTGTTCGACCTGTCCTTTGAGAACTCTTTTATGGTATGGGCGATTGTGTTGCGGATCCGCTTCGTTCCGGCGCAGCACAGCGACAGCCTGTAGCGGTACCGTCCGTTTATTTTTACGACGGGCGCGGGCGCGGGACCCAGCAGCTTCAGGCCGCCAACGTCGCCCAGGTATCCCTCCAGAGCGCCTCTGAGGCGCATACAGCCGCGTATGACGGCGCCCTCGTCCGGGCCGGACGCGGTTATGACGAATATGTCGGTCACAGGCGGACTGCCGGTGATTTCGCGCAGTTTGATCTCCCGCGCGTAGAAACTGTCGTAATCCTGTTTAGCGGCGAGGAGTATCACCTCGTTTGCGGGCGTGTACGTCTGTATGACGGCCCGTCCCGGCTTGCCGCCGCGTCCTGAGCGGCCTATAACCTGGGTTATGAGTGAGAACGTGCGCTCATGCGCGCGATAGTCGTTTATATAAAGCGACATGTCGGCTGAAATCACGCCGACAAGCGTCACGTTTTCAAAATCGAGACCCTTTGTGACCATCTGCGTGCCTATGAGGATGGGAACGCGCTCCTCGCGGAAGCGCGACAGGAGCGTCTCGTGCGTATTGGCGCCGGCGACGGTGTCGGTGTCCATGCGGATTATGTCCGCCCGGGGGAACAGTGCGCGCAGTTCCGATTCGACTTTCTGAGTACCCGCGCCGACGTATTTCAGTCTGCCGCCGCATTTCGGGCAGTCGGAGCGCACGGGTTCGGAATATCCGCAGTAGTGGCACATGAGACGCCCGTTGGCCGAGTGATAAGTCATCGACACGCTGCACTGCGCGCATGTGTGCGTGAAGCCGCATTCCGGACAGGCGATGAGCGTGTTTGCCCCGCGCCTGTTGATGAACAGTATGGACTGCTCGCCGCGCTCTATATTCGCGTATATCTCGCGCTCCAGAACGGAGCTTATCGAGCCGCCATTTCCGTTTCTGACCTCGTTTTTCATGTCGGCTATGATGACTGGCGGCAAGTCGCGCTCGTTATATCTGTCAGGCAGACGCATCAGCGCGTACCGCCCGGTCGCCGCGCCGTACATGCTCTCCACGGACGGCGTAGCGGAACCGAGCAGCAGCAGCGCGCCCCAGTGCGCGCACCTGTATTTGGCCACGTCGCGCGCGTGGTAGCGAGGGCTGTTCTCGGACTTGTACGTGTACTCCTGTTCCTCATCGAGTATGATGAGACCGATATTCTTGAGCGGCGCGAAGATGGCCGAACGCGTACCCACGACGACGCTCACGTCGCCGCGACGTATCCGCTTCCACTCGTCACAGCGTTCACCGGCGGCCAGCGCGCTGTGCATGACCGCGACGCCGTCGCCGAAGTGCGCGGAGAAAAGGGCGACGAGCTGCGGCGTGAGCGCGATTTCCGGAACAAGGACGATGGCCGTTCCGCCGCGCCCCGTGACGGCCTTTATGAGCTCTATATACACCGACGTCTTGCCGCTGCCCGTGACGCCGTACAACACCGCCGCGCGCGCGCCGCCGGCGCGTGTCAGAGCCTCAAGCTCCTCATATACGCCGCGTTGCGCCTGTGTGAGCGCCAGCTCTCCGTCAAGGAGCGCCGGCTTTATCTCCGGACGTCTCAGCGCCTGCACGTATTCGACGCGGACGGCGCCCGTCGCCTCCAGCGACCTGACGGTCGGACCGCGCGCACCCGTGAAGTACATTACATCGGCAAGCGCCATGCGCTCCTCGCGCGCTAACAGATCGAGTACCGCCGCCTGCGCCGGCGCGCGCGCGCGCTTGCGTTCAGCCAGCTCCGCCGCGTCCTCGCACGGTATTTTGAGTACGACTGTCCGGATAGTCTTGTCTCCCGTCCTGCGCCCCCCGTCTTTGAACCACATGCCTGTCGGCAGCATGGCGCGAAAAGCGTCGTACACGGTGCAGAAAAACCGGTCGCCTATCCAGACGGCGAGCTTTACGTGCTCGTCGCTCAGCACAGGCTCGCCGTCGAGTACGGATGTTATATACTTCAGTTTGGGGTAGACGCTTTCCGCAACGAGAGAGAGTACGACGCCGTCGCTCTGCCTGTTGCCTGTTCCAAACGGGACGGAAACGCGCATACCCGGCTCGACGCGCCCGCGAAGCGGACCCGGTATGCCGTACTCGTACGGCTTGTCAATGGGGTACACAGCCGCGCCAACCGCCACCTTCGCGGCGGCGAAATCCCCGGAACTCATGTCCGCAGAAAGCCCGGGGAGTTCACGACAGCTTATACTCGCCCGACGCAATCTCCTCGATGGCTCTTGTGACCGGCTTCTGGTCGGGATCCTCGTAGTTATAGTTTTCCTCGGTGGAGAGTTCGTGCGCCCTGTGCGCGATGACGTTGACCAGCAGATACCGGCTGTTTATCTTCTCCAGTAGTTGGGGGAGTGACGGATACAGCATTTCAGACCATTCCTTCCGAAAAAAATTGACGCGGATATTTAAGACTTTGAATACGCGCGCTTTATGTCGCGCGGCCGCGAGGAGTCCGCGCGCGCCGCGTTTCGCCGCCGTCATTGTAGTCGACGTCCGCGTCGTCCTGTTCATCCTCATTCTTGTAAGCCTGCTTGCCCGCTATAGTCTCAGGGCGCTTAATAGACAAGACGACGTTTCCGCTGTCGGTGATTATAACGGCTCGCGTACGTCTGCCGCACGTCGCGTCGATGAGAACGCCTCTGTCACGGGCGTCGACCACCAAGCGCCTGATTGGGGCGGAGTCGGGGCTGACTATCGCGACGACCTTGTCCCAGGACACCATGTTTTCAAATCCGATATTGATAAACCTCATTGCGTTTCACTCCCATTACTGGCAAAATAATTTCATTCGAGACGGAGCCCGAACCGTGCGTGTATTCCCGTCACCGTCTGCCCGCGACGCGCGCGATATAAAGTCCGATGAGCTTTGTCAGTCCGATGTCAAACAGGATAAATACGGCGCTGCCCGCGGGGAACACAATCGCCGCTTTTAGCTCAATGCGCGCGGAAACGAATAGCAAATCGCCAAGCGTCAGCCACGCGACGGCGAGGGCGGCGTTAAACGCCGCGAGCTTTATAAGCCAGACCGCGATTTTGCGCTTCAGGCGCTCCGCGAAGCACTTGACGATGGGGTAATATCCCGGAAACAGCGCGTACAGGAGTATCAGCGGTTTGTTGGGTGAGATAATGGCGCCGAGCGCGCAGCTTGCCGCAAATACAAAGGCGGCCGATACGGGTCCGGATTCTATAACCGCCGCAGCCGTAAACAGGGATGCGGCGGAGACGATCCCCAGCTGACCTGTAGGCATGACGGCGGCGATACATAAAAACGCGACAGTCAGCGCCGTGAGCAGAGCGGATATTGTTACGGAGCGCGTTTTCTTATCCACAGCGGCAGCACATATTCATACACATCATGGCGGTGCAGATGTCGCAGGCGTCGCAGCCTCCGCCGGCAGCGGGCGCGTCGTAACCGTACGGCCTGTACGCCTGGCCGCCCTGACGCATGTAGTTGAGGGCCTGCCTGTACTCCGCGTTGCCGGGATCCATCGAGGCGGCTGTCGTGTAGTACATGCGCGCGTCGTCGAGCCAACCCTTGCGATAATACAGACTGCCCATGAGAAAGTTCCACTCCGCGTTCCGGTTGGCGGACGCGCCCAGCATCTGCTCCGCCGCAGCGAGATTTCCGGCGTTGATGGCTTGCCGGACGCGCGCGAACTCGACAGCGCCCGTCGATCCCGCGTACGCGCGAGCGCCCGCTCCGCCGCCGTTCGTCCCGCCGCCGGAGCGCTGCCTTAGGATCTCGTCATACGCCTCATTTATCTCTTTCATTTTTTCCGAGGCGAGGTCCGCGAGCGGGTTGTCGTGGTAGTTGTCGGGATGGTACTTTCTCACCAGTTCGTGGTACGCTTTTTTTACGTCGTTGTCGGACGCCCCCGCGGATACGCCGAGTACGCTGTAGGGATCATTCATAGACACATTCCATTTCTGTACATTGAAAGAAAAGACCCGCAGAGTCGGACTCCGCGCTTCCGCCGACTATTATACGCCGACCGCTTTCAAATATCAAGAAATAAATTTCAAGAATAATTTCGTTTGTGATGGCCGGGCCGTAACAAACGAGTCACGGGAGATGAGATCTCGCCGTGCGCGGCTCGCAAAGAGCGTTTTCCGAGGAATAAATCCCCGGAAAACGCGAAATATTACAATTTTTGCTCCGTTATATAGGGGTCCCCGCGAAGTCGAAGGACCTCACGCACTCCTGTGCAAAAATTCTTTTCGCCTACGCCGAAAAGGACGGGAGAGCGAAAACAGCCACAAACGAAATTATTCCGGCGTGTTTTCACTTGTTTACGCTGTTTTTCTTCCACACATCCTGATGAAGAGCCCAAAAAATGTGGTTTTCTGCAACTTGGACTGCGCTATTCACTCCAGAAGTGCGAAAAAAGTAAATGCTGTTGCCCTGATGTTGAGTGTTATTGCTCTGTGATCGGGAATATTGGGTGGGCAGACGTCCGTACCCTCGGGCGTCTGCCCGACGGTACAGACACAAGGAGCCCTCCGCTCTCCGAGGGGGATAGGACGACCGGAAACGGTCGCCCCTACGGAGACGGGGGCGTTGGCGCGTTACAGGCGCTTTCGCAGTTCCTCGACAGAAATCCCGGCAATCAGCGCTGCTTTCTCAACGGAATCGCCGTAATTGATCATAGC
>JAITKI010000158.1 GCA_031278515.1 Oscillospiraceae bacterium
CGCCGCCGGTAACGTCATTGCGGCTCACTGTCAGACCGTCCCCTCTCGACGTCGCTTCTCGCGCCCTTTATCCTCACAATTTTGCCGTCGATCTCCAATCGTCCCTCGCAGTACAGCGATACGGCCTCCGGCAGTATCCGCCACTCGGCCTGTTCCATTATGCGGCGCTGGAGCGTGAACGGCGTGTCGTCCGGAAGTATATCTACGGCCTTCTGGAGGATAATGGGGCCTTCGTCAACCTCGTTTGTCACGAAATGCGCCGTCGCTCCCGATACGCGCGCGCCGAACTTCAGCGCCTCCTCGTGGACGCGCAGCCCGTAGTAACCGGCTCCGCAGAACGCGGGTATGAGCGACGGATGTATGTTGATGATTTTGTTCCGGTACGCCCTGACGAGCGGCGGCCCGAGTATGTGCATAAATCCAGCGAGAACTACAAGTTCGATTCCGAGTTCGCTGAGTTTTTTGTGTATCGCTTCAGAGAAGCTCGCCCCGTTCGGATGGCGCCCGGCGTCCACTACGTACGCCGGTATACCGGCGTACTCGGCTCTGGACAGCGCGTAGGCCGTAGGGTTTGACGATATGACGGCGGTGAGCTCGCAGTTTTTTATCTCGCCGAAGATGTGCGCGTCAATGATCGCCTGGAGATTTGTTCCGCCGCCGGACACCATGACGGCCGTCTTTACCATGCTATGTCAACTCCCCTTTCTCCCGAGACGCACTCCCCGATGACGACCGCCGTCTCCCCCAGCTCGCTCGCGCGCGCCGATATGGCGTCGGCGTCGCCGGACGGAACGACAAGCGCGAGACCTACGCCCATGTTGAACGTATTGTACATATCGCGCGCGGAGACGCCGCCGCGCCCCGCCAGCATGGAAAAAATCGGTTTTCCGGGGAACGCGGCGGCCCGCAGCAGACCGCGGACGCCGTCCGGCAGACAGCGAGGCACGTTTTCGTACAATCCGCCGCCCGTTATATGGCAGACGCCCTTGATTTTGCGGCCGAACCGCGCAATCAGATCGAGCGCGCTCCCGACGTATATACGTGTCGGGCGCAACAGTTCCTCCCCCAGCGTGCATCCTAGCTCCGCCGAGTATTCTCCGAGACTTGCGGCGTCCGGGCGCAATATGCGGCGGACGAGCGAAAACCCGTTTGAGTGAAGTCCGTCGGAGCCAAGTCCCAGTATGACGTCGCCGGGGACGACGCGGCTGCCGTCGATAATCTCGTCAAAATCCACAAGGCCCACCGCGAAGCCCGCCACATCGTACTCGTCGGGCGGCATGAGTCCCGGGTGCTCGGCAGTCTCGCCGCCTATGAGCGCGCACTCCGCCCGGCGGCATCCCTCGGCCACGCCCGAAACAATGCGTTCGACGCGCTCCGGGATGTTTTTCCCAACGGCAAGGTAGTCGAGAAAAAACAACGGGCGGGCGCCGGCGCACACGATGTCGTTTACGCACATGGCCACGCAGTCGATACCCACGGTATCGTGCTTATCCATCAGAAACGCTATCTTCAGCTTCGTGCCGACGCCGTCGGTGCCCGAAACCGTCACGGGGCGCTTCATGCTTCTGAAATCCGGCTCGAACAGTCCGCCGAATCCGCCGATTCCACCCAGCGTACCGGGGCGCGACGTGGACTCTATATGTCCGCGTATCAGATCCACCGACTTATATCCCGCCCGCACATCGACTCCCGCCGCGGCGTACGTCTCACTCATACAGCAATTCCTCCCGGTTCGTCTACACCCGCAAGCGTGCAGGCGAGGCTATATTCCAAGCCTCTTCATCATCTCGGCGTACGCGCCTTCGACGTTCCCGAGATCCAACCTGAATCTGTCCTTGTCGAGCTTTTCACCCGTCTTTGAGTCCCAAAACCGGCACGTGTCCGGGGATATCTCGTCGACGAGTACGATTTTACCGCCTGTCAGCTTGCCAAACTCCACCTTAAAATCCACGAGCGTCACGCCGCACTCCGAAAGCGTGGATTTGAGGAAGTGATTTATCTGCGCGGCGTACTCACGAATGAGCGCGAGATCCTCCGGCACGGCAAGCCCGAGCGCAAGGGCGTGCGAGGTGTTCAGAAGCGGGTCGCCCAGGGAGTCGTCCTTATACGAGTATTCCACGGTCGGCTGCTTGAACACAATGCCCTCCGCTACCCCGTACCGCTTCGCGAACGAGCCTGCCGATAAATTGCGGACTATGACCTCCAACGGCACAATGTCCGCGCGTTTTACGGCCGTGCGCGTGTCGGACAACTCCTCTATGTAGTGTGTGGGTATGCCGCAACCCTCCAGAAGGCGCATAAAATAGTTCGTCATGCGGTTGTTTACCGCGCGCTTGCCGACAATTGTTCCTCTCTTTTCCCCGTTAAAGGCCGTAGCGTCGTCCTTGTATTCCACTATCAGAACTTCAGGGTCGTCGGTCATGTACACCTTCTTTGCCTTGCCCTCGTAGAGCATGTCGAGCTGCCTCATAAATTTTTAACCTCCCTCTGCAATTTTTCATCTTTTTTCATTACGCTTTTCTCCATCTCAATTTTCCGGGCCGACAGCGCCTCCTCAAGCGCCTCGTCGCCCACGGCCAGTATTTGCGCGGCCAGGATAGCCGCGTTGCGCGCGCCGTCGATCGCCACCGTGGCGACGGGTACGCCGGGCGGCATCTGCGCCGTTGACAGCAAGCTGTCGAGTCCTCCCAGCCCCTGTGAGCCTATCGGCACGCCGACGACGGGCAGCGTCGTGTGCGCGGCGACGGCGCCGGCCAAGTGCGCGGCTTTGCCCGCCGCCGCTATAATCACGCCAAACCCGTTCCGGCGCGCCTCGGCGGCGAATCGCGACACACACTCCGGCGTCCTGTGCGCCGACATGACGTGAACCTCGAATGGCAATCCCAGCTCGCGGAGCGTCTTTATGGTCTCCGCCATTACCGAAAGATCGCTGTCCGATCCCATTATCACAGCCGTTTTTTTCATCTCGCGCGCAACCTCTCTCCAATTATAACTCGCTGTTGCACATCATAATACATTTTCACGCGGTTTGCAATAACGGTTTTTCTTGAATGTTTTCGTTTGTCACGGCCGGGGCCGTAACAAACGAAATTATTCTTCTTCCCGTGTCCCTATGATGTTTTAAGCGGGATATATGGTATAGTACAGATTGTTTATGCGCTTTATTTCGCCAAAACAAATTTTATCGTTGTAATAACGGCCGTATTATGATATGATGTCCCGGAAGTTACAGAAACTGTTTGCGGGGGGAGTTTCGGCGATGGGCGTGAGTTACAAGAAATTATGGAAGTTGCTGATAGACAGAGAGATGAAGAAAAAGGAGCTGCGCGCCAGGGCCGGCATAAGCGGCGCGGCGATGGCGAAGCTCGGGCGCGGCGCCAATGTGAACGTCGATACGCTCGTGAAGATTTGCTTCGCGCTGGACTGTGAGATTTCGGATATTATGGATATTGTACGGGACGAACGGCGCCAAGCGGAGACGGCGGTGAATGAGCGCGAACCATAATATGGGACAGTCTCGTACCGCTCGCAAATCGGCCGAAAACATTCAATAATGGTGTAATTTGAGACTGCATACGGGGAGATTGACGCGATGATAAGAAGAACTTCCGCAATTTTGATTTTTACGGCGCTGCTGTGCTCGCTCGCGAGCCCGCCGCGCGCGGCGCTGGCAGATGAACCGGCTGTCTCCGGCCCCGCGTACGCGCCGGATGAGATCATAGTCGTATTCAACGAAACAGTGGACGCGCCGGCGGCGGAGGCCGCGCTCGACATAATTGACGCCGTCGGGGCGGAGACGATAGATACGCCGGACGACGCGATAACGGAGCTCGTGGAGCTGCCGCCGGATGTCTCCGTCGCGGAGGCGATCCTGGAGCTGTCTCGCGACCCGGACGTCGCTTTCGTTCAGCCGAACTACATATACACGCTTGCCGATTACGCGGCGGCCGCGACGCCGAACGACCCCTACTACGGCGTCGCCGGCTACCGGTGGCATCTCGACAAGATCGACGCGGACGAGGCGTGGGAAATCCTTCCGAAGAACGGATCAGCCGTGCGCGTCGCGGTCATAGACTACAGCCCCGACATAACGCATCCCGACTTGGCCGGAAATATAGCCGCCGCCGCCGCCAGAGATTTCTCAAAAGGGCGGGGGAATAGCTATCCAAGCGACTATAACAACCACGGCACGCATGTGGCCGGTATCATCGGCGCCGTGTCGAATAATGGCATAGGCGTCGCCGGCGTCGCCACGGGGGGAAGTAACGACGTCATCGAGGTAATACCCATAAACGTATTTGATTCCGAAGGCAAGGCGTATACCTCGTCTCTGATACCCGCGATGACGTACGGAGTCAGCGCGGGCGCAAAGATTATAAATTTGAGCCTGGGTGTGGAAGGCGACCCCTATAATTACGATGCCAAGTTAAAAAGCGCTGTGGACGCCGCCGTCTTCGGAGGAGTTACGGTCGTGTGCGCGGCGGGAAACGACGGGAAGCTCGACGGCGGCGAGTACGCGAATTACCCCAGCCATTTCGCGAGCGTGATAAGCGTCGTCAGCACGACGAGTTCCGACGGGCGGAGTTCCACGTCAAACTACAGCGACGCCGATAACTTTGTGTCCGCGCCGGGCGTGTCGATATACAGTACGGCGGCCGGGGGCGGATATATCTCGTTGACGGGGACGTCGATGGCGGCGCCTGTCACGTCCGGCGTCGTTGCGATGATGCTGTACGTGAACCCGGATCTCACCCCGGCCACGGTGCTTAATATTCTCAAAACGACGTCCGCCGGGCCGAGCAATTCGACGCGATACGGCGGCAGGAGAATCGACGCCGACGCCGCCGTCGCGGCGGCAAAGGCGCTGCGGAGCATCTCCGGCAGCGCGCGGATCAGCGGGGCGGCGAAATACGGCGAAACGCTTAAGGCTGCCGTAGACGGCGTCCCTAACGACGCGGGCGCTCTCTCTTACGCGTGGAAGCGCGACGACGCCGCGATTGCCGGCGCGAACACTGACGCCTACACGCTCACCGGAGACGATATCGGCCGCAAGATCGGCGTGACCGTCACGGCGGCAAATTATCCGAATTCCGCGCTGGAGAGCGCCCAAACGGCCGCGGTCGAAAAAGCCGATGCGCCCGTTGTGACGGCGTGGCCATCGGCGTCCGGCGTCACATACGGACAGCCGCTCTCCTATTCGACTCTCAGCGGGGGCAAGATTTCAGTCGGGGGCGGCGCGTTCGCGTGGAAAGAACCGAACGCCGTTCCCACCGTCCTCAACAACGGATACGCGGTAATATTCACGCCCGACGCGCCCACGGCAAGCCTATATAAACCGATTGAAGCGCCGGAAAAAACCGTATCCGTCACGGTGAGTAAGGCGAACGCCCCGAAGGGCGTGAATCAAGGCGTCAGCATTATAAAGGGACAGACGCGCGGCTTTGATCTGGCGAGTCTGCTGCCGAACCTTCCCGGTCTGGCGGACGCGCGGTACGCTCCCGCTATCACATCGGGCGACGGCGGAATACTGGGCGCGCTTAATTATAGTTCCGGCGGTACATTGGACCTTTCAGTGCTGCCCGGAGCGACCGCAGGCAATACGGCGACCGTGGCGGTCCCGGTGAGCAGCGGTAATTACAACGACTTTGAGGCTGAGATCACCGTAACGGCCGTCGATAAAACAG
>JAITKI010000028.1 GCA_031278515.1 Oscillospiraceae bacterium
ACGGAGCGAGCAAGTTCCCGGCTTTAGCCGGAAACTTGCTTAGCGCAGTCCGTGAGGACGAGACGCACTCCTCGCAAAAATTCTTTTCGCCTACGCCGAAAAGGACGGGAGAGCGAAAATCGCTGCAAACGAAATTATTCGAAATGAATAGCTCTTGACAGCATTTTCCTCTTATGTTAGTATTAGGTTGTTGATTTTGCAATAATGTCTCGCAGATCCCACCGAAAAGGCGGTATGCTGGGCGAGGATTTGAGATTTCAGAACTAAGGTAAGGTGATGCCTATGGTTGCGGATGCGATAAGTCGGCTGCGTGGTGTTGCTATATGTCGTCCCGCGATGTTAGCGCGGGCGAGCGTATCCGGGCATAGACCACGCGGGGGAGGATATAAATGCGTTAGCAGCAACACGCACCCCCAGCGCTCTATCGGATGCGCAGTAGTGTTAGAGGAAACCGGTTCTGTTATTTGAGAAGGAGTTAAGATGAAAGCATTTGTAAATTTTTTGCGAATCATGAATTTTTTGCTTGCATTTTGTTGTATGGTGTGGTAAACTAACTGTATGCAAGGCGGCAATCAAAAGGTACACCTTTTGATTGCCGCCTTATCGTCGTTTCCCGGCGCGGTACTCCCGCAAACGCCTGTAAAACGTGGCCTCTTTCAGCCCTGTCTCCGTGAGGACGTCCGAGAGGGGCAGTTTTCCGCGCTCATAGCGGCGAACGATAATGCCGAGGTTTTCAGGGGGCTTTTTGACAGGGCGGCCGAAGCGGACGCCTTTCGCCTTTGCCGCCGCGATGCCTTGCGCTTTTGCCAGACTGATCCTGGCATCTGTTTTGTTTTTGTACATGCTCTCTAAGTAACCGCTGAATAAAACGCCGCAAATGGCTTGCGGCAATCACGTTGCAAGGAGTAGAATAGCAGGCGAGGTGAGGGAGATGGAAAAGCAACAAAGTTTCGCGGATATGGCATACGCAAATCGGCGGCGGAAGACGAAAATGGACGTATTTTTGGAAACAATGGACACCGTGATCGAATGGCCGGAATGGTGCGCGGCGGTGGAACCGTACTATCCCATGGGGAAACGCGGACGGCGGCGCTTCGACTTCCAACCGTACGGCGAGATATTTCTCCACCTCCTCGACGAACTGATGCGCGTTATTCAAGGTCGTCTCTGCTTCTTTGCTTGTCGCAGTAAAGAAATCGTCGTAGTCGCTTCTCGCCCGCGTCTTGAACGCTCCCGATATTTTCCTGCTGAAGCCGGCGGGGAACAATCCTTTGTTGATATACTCTTTGTTAAAGTAGCCGATGGCTTTCGCGTGGGATTTGAAATCTTTGTTTTCCAGTGCGAGTACGGAGCGCACGGCGTGAAAATCGCGTAGTACGCGCGGTTGTTGGCTGTCTTGTACCGCCCGCCCTTGTAATTCTCGTATGCGTCGCGCGACGCTTCTTTCGCGCTCTCCAGGCGCAGTTTTGACAGCGCAATTTGGAGTTCACCCAACATATATCCTCACGCCCTCTCTATCTACATTCCTGTAAAAAGGATATTCCGCTTTTATGCGCTCAAACCGTGAGTAAGGAACCGCAATTGTGGACAGCGGGGCGCACATTTCAATCATAAGCTCCGTCAGTAACGGAGAGTCATCAACCTCTTCACACAACCGCTGAACGGTTATTTGGTCGTCCTCGTCTATAAGGAGCATAATGTCAACGTCTGACCACTCGGTATAATCGCCGCGCGCATAGGAGCCGAACAGTATGACTTCTTTGAGCTTGTCTCCGAGCGTTTCCCGCGCCGATGCCACGACGGCGCGCGTAATGAAAGAGAGTTGCTCCGGTGTGAAGCGACCGCTGAAAGTCCGTCCGTCTATGACGCCTTTTATCTTAGCAACGCGCTTATCCATCCGCCGCCATCTCCTTTCCCGCTTTTTTCGCCAGCATCGCTATCATACCATTTTTACCGTGGGGTTTCAACTGAAAATACCGATGAATAATTTCGTTTGTGATGGCTTCGCCATCACAAACGAGTCACGGGAGCTTGGATCTCGCCGTGCGCGGCTCGCAAATAGCGTTTTCCGAGGAATAAATCCCCGGAAAAAGCGAAATATAACAATTTTTGCATCGTCATATAGGGGCCCCCGCGAAGTCGAATGACTTCGTGGGGAGAGGCCGAACGACGGAGCGAGCAAGTTCCCGGCTTTAGCCGGAAACTTGCTTAGCGCAGTCCGTGAGGACGAGACGCACTCCTGTGCAAAAATTCTTTTCGCCGTAGGCGAAAAGGACGGGAGAGCGAAAACTGCCGCAAACGAAATGATTCCAAAAATATTCATATTGAAAAAAGCGGCGCGGCGGTATATAATTCTTAAAACGGTTATATGGAGGTTACTTATGAAATCACTATCAGACAGCTACACGTTGAGCAATGGCGTCAAGATTCCGTGCGTGGGATTCGGCACATGGCAGACTCCGGACGGTCCCACTGCCGTCGCCGCCGTGAAGGAGGCGATAGCGGCGGGATACCGTCACATCGACACAGCCCAGATGTACGAGAACGAGAGCAGCGTCGGACGCGCCGTCCGGGAGAGCGACCTGCCGCGCTCCGAGCTTTTCATAACGAGCAAGCTCGCCAATCCCGAACACGGCTACGATGAGACGATGGCGGCGTTTGAGGGGACCATGCGCAGACTGGAAATGGATTATCTCGACCTGTTTCTGGTCCACTGGCCAAACCCCGCAGCCACGCGTGAGCGTTGGAGGGAGGCGAACGCCGGGACATGGCGGGCGTTCGAGGAGTTGTACGCGGCCGGGCGCGTACGCGCCATAGGCGTGAGCAATTTCCGGTCGCACCATTTCAACGCGCTCTTTGAGACGGCGCGCCTTACGCCGCAGGTCAATCAGATTCTCCTGTGCCCCGGCGAAACCCAGGACGGCGTGCGCGCGTACTGCGACGAGCGCGGCATACTCCTTGAGGCGTACAGTCCGCTCGGCACGGGGCGCGCGCTCGGCGACCCCACACTCGCGTCCGTCGCCGCGAAATACGGTAAGACGCCGGCGCAAATCTGCATAAACTGGTGCCTGCGGCGCGGATGGCTGCCGCTGCCGAAAAGCGTCACGCCCGCGCGCATACGCGAGAATGCCGACGTCTTTGATTTTGAGCTCAGTGACGACGACGCCGACGTCATAGCGTCCGTCGATCTCGGAATAAAAGCGATGGATCCGGACACGATGCCGTTTTGAATCATTTCGGCGCAATCATTCGGCGGGAATGTTTTCGTTTGCGGCGGTTTTCGCTCTCCCGTCCTTTTCGGCGTAGGCGAAAAGAATTTTTGCGCAGGAGTGCGTCTCGTCCGCATTTCCTGCGGATTTATTCCTCGGAAAATGCTCTTTGCGAGCCGCGCGCGGCGAGATCCATGTCTCGTTACTCGTTTGTTACGGCCCCGGCGGCCGTGACAAACGAGTTGATTCGGCGGCAGCGCGCCTTGACTTTGACGCGCGCGCCGATTATAATCGTTAAAAATCGCGCGGACAGCGGCTGAAACGGCGTCCGCGCCGGAAGGGCGGTGTGTGTTGACGGTCAGCCTGACGGAATACCTGGAGCGCGCGGCGCTCCGGTTCCCGGACAAGCTCGCGTTTACGGACGCGGACGCGGGCGTGACGTTTTCCGGACTGAGAGCGGCCGCCCGCGCGTTCGGCGCCGCGCTGGCGCGACGCGCGGGCCGGACGCGCCGGCCTGTGGCGGTGCTGTCGCGCCATACGGTTTCGGATGTCGTCGCGTTTTTCGGCATACTGTACGCGGGCTGCTTTTACGTCCCGCTTGACGGCGACGCGCCCGCCGAACACAGGCGGACACGTCTGTCGGCGTTGGGTCCGGCGCTCACGGTGGACGGGGACGCGTTCGCGGAGCTGTCGCGCGGGACGCCGGACGACGCGCTGCTGGACGGTATAGCCTCCCGCGCTCTGAGCGTCGATCCGGCGTACGCGATCTTCACGTCCGGCTCTACGGGTGAACCCAAGGCCGCGCTTATATCCCATGGCGCCGTTATAAATCTGACAGAATGGCTGTGCGACGAGTTTGGCTTGACGGAAGACGCCGTGTTCGCCAATCAGTCGCCGTTTTATTTCGACGCCTCTGTTGTGGACATGTACTGCGCGGTCAAGCTCGGCGGGACGGCGCATATCATTCCGAAAAAGATGTTCATATCGCCGCTGAAAGTGATACGATATCTGGAGGAAAAGAACGTAAACGCGATAATGTGGGCGACAGCCGCCGTAAAGCTCGTGGCAAACTCCGGCGTTTTCGCAAAATGCGTCCCGCCGCGGTTAAAAACCGTGATGTTCGGCGGCGAAAATATGACCGGCAGATACCTCAACATATGGCGTGCCGCGCTGCCGGAGGCCAGGTTTGTAAATTTATACGGCCCGACAGAGACGACGGTGTGCTGCTCGTACTACGATATCGGGCGAGAATTCGGCGACGACGAGAGCATCCCGATAGGCCGCGCCTGCCGCAATACGGAGCTCATGCTGCTTAACGGAACGCGGCTCTCCGGCGCCGGTGAGAGCGGGGAGATAGTCGTGCGCGGGGCGTGCGTCGGTCTCGGGTACTATGGACGTGCGGACGCGACGGAACTGTCGTTCGCGCAGAACCCGCTGAATCCGGATTACCGCGACGTCGTATACCGCACCGGCGACATCGCGCGCGTCAACAGCCGCGGGGAGCTTGTCTATATGGGGCGCGAGGACGACCAGATAAAGCATATGGGCGCGCGCGTCGAACTGGGTGAGATAGAGGCCGCGGCGGCGGCGCTCGGAGGCGTCGATCTGTGCGCTGTCGAGTACGACCGCGACCGGGAGCGCATCGCGCTGTTTTACCAGGGCGGGGCGGAAACGGACGACGTCTCCCGCTCGCTCGCGGAACAGCTGCCGAGATACATGCGTCCGAACGCTGTCGTCAGGGTCGAAAAAATGCCGGAGCTGCCGAACGGCAAGATCGACAGGCTGCGTCTCATGAAGGAGTTCTATGAACAGGCTCGCTGACTTCGATGAGTATAAGGCGCTCGCGTCGGGGTTTTCGCGCGCCGTCACAAACAACTATATGATGCCCTCCGATGTGCGGCGTCTCACGGCGCGCGGCGATCTGTTCGCGGAACGGCGGCTGGGCGCGTTGTTTCTGTTCGAGAGACGGGAGGGGTACTTGAAGCTGTTTTTCAGCGTTGCGGACGCGTCTGAGACGCTGACGCCGCAGACGGAACCACTCACGGCGTTTATCGTCTACCGGGAGGCGCCGGACGAGGCGCAGACGCGCTGGCTCGCGGCGCAGGGGTTTCGACGCGCCGTAGGGCGCATACGCATGACCGCGAAAACCCTGAACGCCGCGCCGTCTCTGCGCGGCATAACCGACGCGTCGCCGGACGAGGCGCGCGGGTTGTTCCGGGAGAGTTTTGATACCCTCACGGCCGATCTGCCGCTGCCTGACGCGTACGGGAGACTGCTGGCGGTGCGCGACGCGGACGGGACGGCCGCCGGCATACTCCACGCGGGAAGTCCGCGCTTTATAGCGGTGCGGGCGAACGCCCGCAGACACGGTATAGCCAAGCGCCTGTACGGAGCGTACGCCGCGATACGGCGCGGCGCCGGACCTGTGCGCGCGTGGGTAGACGCGGACAATGTCCCGGCTGTCGCCCTGTACGGCAAGCTAGGCTTCACGCCGGACGGCGCGCGCGCCGAAGGATGGACAAAAGGTCGCTTGTGAGCGCCGGGCCGCCGCGCGCGGGGGTGGCCGGCGCGACTTGCCCGCGGACGGCGCGGAGAGCGGGGCTTTCGCGCTTTATGGTTTGCAAAAGCGCGCCCGGATAAGATGAAAGGAACAGCCGCGATTATGGAAAGACTGCTGCAAATTCTGAATTCCCTGCACCCGGAAACAGACTTCCGGAAAGAGACGGCTCTCGTGGACGGGGGACTTCTCGACTCTTTCGACATCATCACGCTCATTCAGGAAATATCGGACGCGTACGGCGTCGATGTGGATCTGGAATACGTGGAGCCTGAGAATTTCAACTCAGTCGAGGCGATAGCGGGATTGCTCAGGAGGCTTGGCGCCGAGTTTTGAGCTTTACATCGGTAAAATTTCCACTCTTTCTGGCCGCCGCGCTTGTATGCTATTTTGCCGCCCCGCCCAAACTTCGCAGGTTCGTGCTGCTTACGGCGAGCTATGTGTTCTACTGGTTTGCCGGCGGACTGTACGCCTTGGGCGTGATTTCGTTCACAACGATCTCCGTTTGGCTGGCAGGACTGTGGGCGGGACGTCTGCGCGCGGCCAAGGCGGCGCGGTCGGCGCGGAGGGCGCCGCTGGCGCTGTGCCTGACGGTAAATTTCGGACTTCTCGTCCTGTTTAAGTATTGCGGGAAACTTTTGCCCGGCGTCGAGCTCATGCTGATTCCCGGCATATCGTTCTACACGTTCCAGTCGGCGGGGTATCTCATAGACGTCTATAAAGGGAAAGCCGCGCCGGAGCGGAACCCGCTGAAATTCGCGCTGTTCGTATCGTTTTTCCCTCAGCTCATCCAAGGGCCTATCTCACGTTACGGAGAGATCGCCGATTCTCTGTCGTCGGGTCCCGGGTGGGATTTTGAGCGCGCGCGGCGCGGCGTCCGCCGCGTCATTTGGGGGTACTTCATGAAGCTGGCGATCGCGGACGTCGCCGCCGTGCCGGTAGGCGCCGTGTTCGGCAATTATGAAGCGTACGGGGGAGCTGTCATAGCCGCCGCGGCCGTGCTGTACAGCGTTCAGGTGTACGCCGATTTCGCGGGCGGGATAAACATAGCGCTGGGCGTCGCGGAAATTGTCGGAGTCAATCTGCCGGAGAACTTCAACAACCCTTTTTTTGCCCGCTCGCTGCCTGATTTCTGGCGGCGGTGGCACATAACGCTCGGCCTGTGGCTGAAAGACTACCTGTTCTACCCTATCGCGATTTCAAAACCGATGGGCAAACTCGGCTCGCTCGCGCGGCGCGCGCTCGGAGTGAATCTCGGAAAGCTCGCGCCGGCAAGCGTCGCGACATTTGCCGTGTATATCGTGATGAGCGTGTGGCACGGCGTCTCATGGCGCTCGCTCGCGTTCGGACTGCTCAACGGCGGGATAATCACGCTGTCGCTGTACTGCGAACCGCTCTACGCGCGGCTGCGGAAGCTGACGGGCTTGGATGGCGCGAAACCCGGAGTGGGTTCGGCGTTCGCGATACTGCGCACATTCTTCCTGCTCACGTTCTTGAGGTATTTCGCGCGCGCCGGGTCGTTCATGGCGGCGCTCGGGATGCTTGGGCGCACGGTGCTGCGTCTGAGACCCGCCGAACTGTGGGACGGTACGCTGATGACGCTCGGTCTCGGAGCGCGCGAATATATTTTGCTCGGCGTTTCGACGGCGCTGCTGCTTCTGCGCGATACGGCGGCGGAGCGCGGCGCCGGAAGCGGACGCTCGCCGGAGGATGCGCTGGACACTTCCCGCGGAATCGCTCAGTACGCGGTTCTCGTGCTGGTTTTCGCGCTCATTGCGTACTGCGGAATATACCGCGAGGGGTATGTGGCGTCGGGCTTCATCTACGCAAACTACTGAAAGAACGGCAATCCATTCAAAAACCTTGGCTCCCCGCGAGTAAATGATTTGGGAATGTTCCCGCAAACGAGGACATTCCGATGGACGGAAGATGAAGATGAGAGTCAGAAGGGCCGAGTTGTCAGTAATCATAATAACGGTGGCGTTCGTCTGCTTCGCCGGCGGATTTTTCGTGGGCAGAATGGGCGCGCCCGGCGGAATAACGCCGGTGCTTTCGCCGGATGCGTCTCCGTCCGCGCCCGGGAGTCCGCCGTCCGCGTCGGAGTCCTTGCCCGAACGGACGGATGCCGGAACGTCCGTTTCCGCGCCCGCGTCGGAGTCCGTCCCGCCGACGCCGGAAATCTCCGACACTGAGCACGACGCGCAGGGACGCGTGAACATAAACACCGCGTCGGCCGGGACGCTTCAGGAACTGCGCGGAATCGGCCCGGCGCTTTCCGCGCGCATAGTCGAGTACAGGGAGCGCAACGGCGCGTTCACGGATATTGAGCAGTTGCTGGACGTCACGGGAATCGGGAACGCAAAGTTTGCCGACATCAAGGATCACGTCACGGTCGGGTGAGACGCGGAAGGAGTAAAGGGTTTGAGAATTCTTGTCGTCGATGATGAAAAACTTCTCATAAAGGGCATCAAGTTCAATCTTGAAAACGAGGGCTATCAGGTGGATTCCGCGTACGACGGGCAGGAGGCCGTGGAACTAGCGCGAAACGGCAATTTCGACCTCATAATACTCGACGTCATGATGCCGAAACTGGACGGCCTGGAGGCGTGTATGCGTATACGGGAGTTCTCGACGGTGCCCGTCATAATGCTGACGGCGCGCGGGGAGGACATGGACAAAATCATGGGCTTTGAGTACGGCGCGGACGACTACGTGACGAAGCCATTCAATATCCTTGAGCTCAAGGCGCGTATACGCGCTCTGCTCAGGCGGTCGTCCGTGACGAACCAACTGTCGGGCGGCGCGTCGCTCACGATAGGACACATCACGCTCGACAGCGAGAAACGCATCGCAAAAAAAGACGGAGCGCCGGTCGACCTTACCGCGCGTGAGTTTGACGTTATCGAGCTTCTGGCCCGCAATCCCGACAGGGTATACAGCCGCGAAAACCTATTGAATATCATCTGGGGCTATGAGTATCAGGGCGACACCCGCACCGTAGACGTACACGTCCGCCGCTTGCGGGAGAAGCTCGAGCGGGATCCCGCGCAGCCGGAACGCATCATGACAAAATGGGGTGTGGGGTATTATTTCAAGGGATAGCGGGAAGCTCGTAAGGCTCTTCAGCAGTCTGCGAATGCGAATCGCGCTGTCGTACGCTCTCATGATCGCGGTGGCGCTCGTGCTGATGAACACATATTTTCTCACCGCGTCGCGCGACATAATCTTTACGTCAAAACACGCGCTCATACGCAATCAGGCGGCTATAATGGAGACGGCGCTCGCGGACTTTGACAGCCTGACTATCGACGATGTTTCTCAGGTCATGGCGCGTCTGGACGTGGATGAGTCCATGCATGTCGTGATCACGGATAACGACGGCATTTCGCTCTACGATACGACTGACAGCGCGGGCGGCTCATATCACGCCGACTTTTTCAGGCGGCACGCGCCAAGGACGCTCGAGGGGTACGACGTGTTCAGTCTGCGGTTCTCGGAAGGGGTATTTTACAGCAGCGCGCTCCTGCCGGTCGTGCGCTACGGCGCGGTAATAGGCGCCGTTTACGTCTATGAGGGCGACGCGCAGCAGGGCGCTATACTTGTCGGATTGCAGAGTACCATAAAGAGCATATCAATCCTGGTGGCGGCGCTCTCGGTGTTTATCGTGGCGCTGATACTCTGGACGGTCATGCGGCGCATTTCAGGCATATTGCGGGCTATAAAGTCAGTTCGCGAGGGCGAGTACAACTACCGCATAAGCGTGAGCGGAAACGACGAGCTGGCACTGCTCGGAGAGGAATTTAACAGCCTTACCGACCGCCTGCGCGACACTGACGAGATACGCCGCCGCTTCGTTGCGGACGCGTCGCACGAGCTGAAAACTCCGCTCGCCTCAATACGTCTGCTCAGCGACAGCATTCTCAACAACGACGATATGGATCCCGACACCGTGCGGGAGTTTGTCACGGACATCGGCAATGAGTCGGAGCGGCTGGCGCGTACCACGGAAAAACTGGTGACACTCACCCGCCTGGATAACAACATGATACCCGAGCGCGTGAGCGTCGATATGCGCGAGGTCGCAACGGACACGTTGCACATGCTGCGCCCGCTGGCCGCGAGCCGCGGCCTGTCCATCGAGTCAAGTCTGGACGGCGGCTGCTCTATCCTGGCCACGCGTGACGAAGTTTACATGATAATACTGAATCTGGTCGAAAACGCGATAAAATACAATGTTCCGAGCGGTTCGGTTTCCGTAAAGCTGGCGAGGGAGGCGGAGTACGCGACGCTGACGGTTGACGATACCGGAATCGGCGTACCCGAATCCGACATGCCCCACATATTCGACCGCTTCTATCGCGTTGATAAGGCGCGCTCGCGCGAGGCCGGAGGCAGCGGTCTCGGGCTCTCAATCGTGCGCGACACCGCGCTCGGTCTCGGCGGCGCGGTGTCGGCGGAGAATCGCAGGGAAGGCGGTATGCGCTTCCGCGTCCGCTTCCCGCTGTACATCACGCCTGAAAACTGACGTCCGCGCCGCGCGGGTCGGCGCGGATGCTCCCGACTTATGACACCCGGGTTTTGGCGGTGTTGAATCAGTTCGTTTGTCACGGCCGGGGCCGTAACAAACGAGTAACGAGGCATGGATCTCGCCGCGCGCGGCTCGCAAAGAGCGTTTTCCGAGGAATAAATCCCCGGAAAACGCGAAATATTACAATTTTTGCATCGTCATATAGGGGCCCCCGCGAAGTCGAAGGACTTCACGCGCTCCTGTGCAAAAATTATTTTCGTCTGCGGCGAAAAGGACGGGAGAGCGAAAACCGCTGCAAACGAAAACCTTCATATTGAGGACAATCCGCGAAAACGGAAAATCGCGGCTGTCAGCGCGGAGGCGGACGCGCGTTTCTACGCGAGGGGTTTGCCGCGGTAACGGTACTGCGCCTTCTTCTCAACCTCTCTGCTGTCGGTGCCCGACTGCGCCGCTGTGGACCAGCCCGACCAATCGCTCCACATGCAGTAAATATACGCGAACACCTTGTCGCGGTACTTGTATGTGGTGTAAGCGCTCCGCGTCTCCACCTGCACCGTCGCGGAACTCTCGTTCCACCACCACGCTTTTATCCGGCTGTCACTTCCGTATTCGCCGAAGCGATCGCTGTTTTTGTGGGTATCGCCCCTGCCGTAATTTGTCAGCTGATAGTCAAGTTCGATACTTTCATATGTGCCGCCGGAACCGCTGTTTTGAGACGAGTAAGACAGTCCGCCCTCATAGTAAACCCATCGGTTATACCGCCACACGGTCTTGGTGGTGTACTCCGCGGGGTGGTTCGTCTGCTGAACTTCTCTTGTGCCTGAAGATGAGACGAGCGTCGTGCCATTGTCTTTCCAAGCCGTCCATGTATACGTCTCCGAGACGTATACCCAGGGGGAGTTTTGCTTGGAGCTGAACGTCTGCGTCGTCTTATCCCTGTACCTGTAGAGCGATTGGGATTGCGTCTCGTAGTCGCCGGAGGGGGCGGAGTCCTGCCAGGCCGACCAGTCCGGGCCGTTGCTGACGACAATACTGACAGACGCCCCGCTTTTCCTGACAGACGTCCCGGCGGCGAGGCTCGACGATATGACATTGCCGCGCGCGACGGAACTGCTGTACGCGGAGGTTTTGTTCACCGAGAAACCGAGTCCTGTGAGCGTACTCTCCGCCGCGTCCATGTTCGCGTTGACTATATTCGGCACGGTGAGCATCTCCGGGCCGAGGCTGACGACGAGCGTCACGGCGCCGCCTCTGTAGAGCGCAGCGCCGGACGCAGGCGTCTGCGATATGATATTGCCCTGCGCCACCGCGTCGCTGTACTGCTGCGTAAGCGTCACGCCGAGACCCCAATTTGTAAGTGTGGAACGCACGCTCTCGCCGTTTTGTCCCGCGTAGTTTTGGAGCGTGTACGGTTCTCTGCCCTTACTTACCTTGAGCGTTATTGTGTCGCCCCTGTAGCCCGCGCCGCCGCTCGGGCTGTGGGAGATTACATTCTGGGCGGATACGCTCTCGCTGTACTCTTCCGAAACGACCACCTTGAAGCCCAAGGCTTCAAGCTGTGATTTTACCGCCGAAAGCGACTGCCCCGCAGTATTCGGGATGTCTATGGGCTGTTTGCCCAGGCTGATTGTCAGCGTGGCGGCGTCTCTCTTGCGTACCTGCGCGCCCGACTGCGGACTCTGCGAAATGGCATTGCCTTTCGCCACCGTCTCGCTGTATTCTTCTTTAACCGTTACGGCAAGTCCGAGCTGTTCGAGCGCGGCGCGCGCCTCGCTCTCCGTCTTGCCGGATACGTCCGGCATACTGACGGGTTTCGGCCCGAGACTCACCACTAGCGAGACCGTGTCGCCTTTTTTTACCTCCGTACCCTGCCACGGACTCTGCGAGACGACTAAGCCCTCCAACACGTCGTCGTCATATTGCTGCGTTACTTTGACGGTGATGTCAAGCCCCATCTCGCCGAGCGCCGCGCGGGCGCCGCTCTCGCTGCCGCCTGTGAAATCCGGCAGCTTTCCGGACTTCGGCCCGAGACTGACCGTGATGGTTACAGTGTCGCCCTCATATCCCTTGCCTCCTCCTCCGGGACTTTGTGAAATCACGTTGTTCTCCTGTACGCCGTCACTGAAATCCATCGCGGCGGACACGTTGAAGCCCAGATCGCGCAGCGTCTTCTCGGCGAGCGACTGTGATTTGCCCGTGACGTCGGGTATGGTTATCGACTCCGGGCCGAGGCTTACGGTCAGCACTACGCGCGAGTTCTCTTCCTGCTGCGTACCCGCCGCCGGAGACTGCGAGATCACGAAATCCTTCTTTACGCTTTCGCTGTGCGTCTCGACTACGGTGTATTTTAAGTTGACGCCGGCAAGAGCCGACTGCGCTTCACTGCGGCTGCGCCCCGTCACGTCGGGGACGGTCGCCAGCGCCTTTCCGCTGCTTACGGTTATTGTGACCGTGTCTCCGCGGCTCGCGGACGCGCCCGGAGACGTCGACTGGCGTATTACGGTGCCCTCCGGCACAGTGTTGCTCCTCTCGTACTGCGCGGCGACGGACAGCCCGGCCGCGACGGCGGCGCTCTTTGCGTCGGCTTCTTTCATCCCCACTAGGTTCGGCACGCTCACGGACGCGCCGCCGGAACTGACGGTTATCGTAACGGAGGCGCCGGGATCGAGTTCGGTCTTGGGCGCCGGCGTCTGCGAGACGACGCGCCCCTTGGCCACAGTCTCGCTCTCCTGGTACAGTATATTCGCCTCGAGACCCTCGGCCTTCAGCATGGCCGCGGCGTCGTCGAGCGTCTTGTACTGGACATCCGGCATACGCGCCCGCTGCGCGCCGCGCGATATGACAAGCTCGATGACGTCGCCCGTCTCCCCTTGCGCGCCGACCGCCGGATTCTGGGATATTATCTGCCCGGCGGGGATGTCCCGGTTATACTCGTACGCGGAGACCAGCACGGCGAATCCGGCTTTCTCCGCCTCCGCCGCCGCCACTTCAAAGGAGAGCAATGTGAGTTTAGGCGTTCTTGCGGAGAGCTTTTCAAAGATCGCCGTCGGGTCGCGCCCCATGGACACTCTGAGCGTGATAGTCTCTCCGACCGCGAACTCCGCGCCCGCCTCGACGTCGGCGGCAATGACGCTGCCCTCGGCGACCGCCGCGCTGTACTCTGGTACTATGCGCACCGCAAAGCCCAATTCCTCAAACTGCTGCCTGGCCGCGTCCGCGTTCTCCCCCGCGACGTCCGGAACAGGTTTTGTCTCCGCTCCGCCGCTTATGGTAATCTGCACGAGACTGTTGACGGCCACAACGGAGCCCGCGCTGAGATCCTGCGTTAGCACGAAATCCGCGGGTATTACGTTTGAATACTGTTTATCCACGATGGTATACAACAGCGACGACGCCGCTATTCTCTCCTCGGCCGCGTCGAGTCCGCTGTTTACGACGGACGGCACGCGCGCCATGCCGTCCGGTATTTTCATCGACGTGGGCAAAAACGACTCAAACCCGATTACGCCAAACGCGAACAGCGCGCTGAGCGCGAGTACGGCCGCCGCGCCGGCGGGAGCTGTGATCTTCGCCCACAACGGCCAGCGCAGCACATCTATGCGCTTGATTTTACCGCGCCGGCGCGCGACGGGCTTTTGGCTCGTCAGTTCGTCGGCGAGCGACGCCATGTCGGGCGTGCGGTCCTCGATTCTGACATTGAGCGCGTTGAGTACGGCGGTCTCCTGATTTTCCGTCAGATCTAGCTTGAATTTTGAGAGCGGTTTTAAGATGTCCTTCTGGTTGCTCTCAAACTGCGCCCTGCGCTCCAGAGCGTCGGGCGGGGTCTCGCCCGTGAGCATACGGTAGAGCACGGCGCCCACGGCGTATACGTCCGTATGCGGTCCCTGATCGCCGCGGCTGCGGTATTGCTCCTCGGGCGAATATCCGGGCTTGATTATTACTGTCAGGCTGCGGCTGTGCGAGGTGGTGGCAAAACGCGCCGCCCCGAAGTCGATGAGCTTTATTCTGCCGTCTTTTGTGATAAAGATATTGTCCGGCGCTATATCCCTGTGTATTATGCCGTACTGGTGTACGTTGTACAGTGAGTTGATTATCGGCAGCAGCATTTCAAAGGCCTGTCCGGCCGGAATCCTGCCCGAACGCCGTAAATACTCCGATAGCGTCTCCCCGTCGAGGTGTTCCATAACTATATACGCGGTGTTGTTGGCCTCGAAGCTGTCAAAGACTTTCACGATGCCGTCCTCATTTTGGAACTGCGCGAGCCTGCGCGCCTCCTCGATGAATTTCAGCATACCCGTCCTATATTGTTCGAGCTTCGTGTTGTCGGTAAAGACCGTGACCTGCGTCTGTCCGGGAATACGCGTGGAAAATTCTCCGGGCAAATACTCCTTGATGGCTACCGTGCGCTCTAGCTTCGCGTCGCGCCCGATGTACGTGACGCCGAAGCCGCCGAAGCCGAGCACTTTGCCCACGATGTATCGGTCAGCCAGGATGCTGCCCGGCTCCATGTGCAGCGCCTCGGCGGCGCGCGTTCCCTCCGCGTAGCCGCAATAGGGGCAAACGCTGAATTTGTCGTCGTACTCCTCAAAGCATCCCATGCACAGTTTCATTTTGAATCACCTCGTAATTACCGCTTCCTCACGCGCCGCCGGGCGTCATGATAAGCGTCCCGATTTCTGCGCCTCGGCTATCACTTTTCTCGCGGACGCCGGCGCGCGCGCCGCTTTTTATTCCCGGAAAATATACCTGTCTATGTTGTCAAAAAATTCGGCGAAATCGGTGTAGACCTCGCAATACGCCGTAAGGACGCGTTTATTCAACGGCAGCGCGCCGCTGTGCCTCCGCAGATGCAGGTAGTCCTGCGCGTTGTCGCTGAGCATATACGTGAGGAGGCGCTTCGCGGCCTTTTGAGCGTCTTTACCGCACGGGGCGAGACTCCACATGTCCGTAAACTCCGCGGCAATTTCCTTGCGATCCAGGCGGAGCAGCCTATAGCGGCCCGGCAGCGCCGCTTGGATGTCGAAAAATTCCGACGTCCCGCCAAGATACGACGGCGATACTTCCGACAGGAACTCGTCGAGGGATTGCCCCACGCCGGAAAGATCGGACACGCCGTCGTCCTCCGAAACGCCGAGCGCCGTGTTGATATATACGGCGGGCGCGTCGAATCCGAGCGGGAACTTTTTGCCGCCGTCAAGGCCGCCGTACTCGCCTAAAAACCAGCAGTCCGCCTTTTCCGCGTCGCCTATCACATCCGAAAGATCGAGCGCGTCCGCCGTCTCGGCGGCGTCAAGCCCCGAGGACTCAAACAGTACGGCGGCATCGCCCCGGGATCGCGCCGCTCCGATACCGCCCCCGTCTGATTGCCCGGCAGTCTCCGCGCCTCCGTATTCCCCCGCGTCATAGCCGGCGACCGTTATCTCCACACTGGGAAACGTACTCACAAACGCGGCTGCAATCTCGTTCAGCGCCGTCTCCTTTGATTTGTCGGCCTCGGCGTCCCCGCTGCGCGCGTACCGCAGCTCGATTGACGCGGCGGGCAGCGTCTCCTCCTCGCGCTGCCTGTTGTACGTGAACGCGAAAACCGACGCTCCCGCGGCTACGACGAGCATCGCGGCCATCACTCCCGCCAGTCGCCGCCTCTTGCGTCTCTTCTTCTCCTGGGCCAGGGTGGACACCTTCTTTGCGCCTATCAGCCCCTTTTCAAAATCATCGACGGACTCAAAGCGCATATGCCGGTCGATCGCCAGCGCTTTCATTATGGTGTTACTGATGTTGATAGGGATGGCGGCGTTCATGACGTGAGGCGGCGGAAGATTGTCCTGTATCCTCCTGTTCGTCGACTCCTCCGGCTTCATGCCGGTCGTCATGTAGTAGAGCGTCGCGCCGAGGGCGTATATGTCCGTCCACGGGCCTTGGACATTCACGCGTTCATACTGCTCCGGCGGAGCGAATCCGGGCTTGAGTATGATGGTGAGGAGTCTGTCCTCATCCGCCGCAAAACGGGCCGCGCCGAAATCTATGAGCTTCACCGCCCCGCTCGCGCAGATGAAGATGTTGTCGGGGCTCACGTCGCGGTGGAGTACGCCCTGCCCGTGGACGGCCTTCAGCGCGGAGGCCACCTGCCGAATGATGTCTATGCAGTCGTCCGGTTCCAACACGTTATTTTTGAGAAAATTGCCCAGCGTTATGCCGTCGAGGTATTCCATGACGAGATACGCGGTGTTGTTCTCCTCAAAATACTCGTATATGTTAACGATGTTCTTGCTGGAACTGAATTTCGCCATATTGCGGGCCTCGTCCAAAAAGCGCGTCAGCCCGTGGTTGTACTCTTTCACCCTGTTTTGGGCGAAGAGTACGACATTTTTCGTACCCGGCACCCTGTTTGCCATTCCGCTCGGGTAGTACTCCTTGACGGCCACGACGGAGCGGAGCTTGCTGTCCCACGCCTTATATGTAATCCCGAAACCTCCGAATCCGAGCACCTGTCCCACTACATATCGCCCGCCCAGCAATGTCCCGGGTTGCAGGTAGAACACTTCCTCCGCCGCCGCCCCGTCGGAATATCCGCAGTGCGGACAGAGTCCGTATTCCTCGGAATACTCCTCAAAACAGTTGTTACAACGCTTCATGCAGCATTATCCTTTACTTGACCAAAATGTTTTCGTCGCGTCTCGCTTCGCGCTTTCACCGCTATTGTTTGTAAGCGCGCGACGCCCGCAACCGAAGCGGCGCGCGGTCATATTATGGTTCGGGCGTCAAAAGTCTCGCTCGCCGCCGGCCGACGATTTATTCCGTCGCGTCTCACAAAAAGCCTCGCGGGTACGCAAAGTATTCGCTCCCGCCCCGGCGGATCTTCGATTCACCGGGGCGCTCACGCGTTTTGTATCGTCTGACGCGGGTTCCCCCGCGCGGCAATGTCGCGTGGGGGAGGGAAAAATCGACGTGTCCACCGTCAGATTCACTTTTGACGCCCGAACCATAATACGCGTCTTTTGCGGCTTTTCGCCCCGGCAAGCTCGCCCGTCCTCCCGGCGGGCAAAACGCATTTTTGACAAGAGGTTCGACTTGTCTCAACCATCTATGTCCGTGTCCCACGAAAAGTTCTCGCCGCAGAACGGGGAAAATATCAAATCACAATTGCCCACGCTGATTTTTGAGTACGCGTCCAGCTTTGCGGACGCCAAAACGAGTTCGCCGTCTAGGTATGTGAGACCTCTGCTCTCGCCGGACTGCACAAAAAACGATCGGCTTCGCGGCTCGAACACAACCACGGCGTGCCTATTCCTCGACACGCTGCTCTCTTTTTCCAGCCATACATCCATATTCACAGCGCGTCCGATGAAGTTCTGTCCCGACTTGAGACCAAACGCCTGTCCGTAATGCTCACCCTTGACGCACACAAGCCACCCAACGACGGGTTCGGACTCGCCCAAACCGTAAAACGCCATCGTCTTCTGCTCCGTCTGACGCGGCAGCTCGTATGGCGCGGCCTCGGATACCGCCTGCCGCAGCGGCGCCGCCGGCGCAGCGGCGGCAGGCGACGCTGCGGCAGGCGGCGGCGCGGCAGACGGCGGCGCGGCAGACGGAGCGGACGGCGGCCAATCGGTTCCGCCCGCGGACGGCGGCGCGGACGGAGCGTCCGCATAGGCGGGATCGGGCGTCCGCTCTGGGAACGCCGCGTCCGGATATGGCTCGGCGCGGGAAGCCGGCTGCGCGATTTCGGCGGCGGTCTGCGGCGGCGGCGAGCCCGAGTCGTCCCGGAGCGCGGTTTCGGAGATCCGCTCCGTTTCACGGTTCTCCGCGCCGCGCCATACGGGCTGGCCCGTCCGCATTCCGGTCGGCGCGGCTTGCGCGCCGCAGTGCGGACACTCGTCGTATTTGTCCGCGTCGTAGAAATGGTTGTTTGCGCATTTCGTGAGTTTCATGCTGTCAACTCCTCATGCCACGTATTTGATCACTACGCATGTTGTATTGTCACTGCTCTTGTGCGAGCTCTCCGCCAAATATGTCAGCCGCGGGGCTTTATCGGGGAGGCTATCGCACAGGATACGTCCGATCGCCTCCTCGCGCGCCGCCTTATACAGCCCGTCGCTCGTCAGCAGCAGCGTATCGCCGGGCATCAGCGCAAGCGGAGAACTGTTGGCGTCCATCACGTCTATTCCCCCCATGCCGATAAAACTGATCAGCGCGTCTCCGCGCCTTGCCTCCGCCTCATACCGCTCACGAGTCAGCGCCCTGGCGCCGCCGAGGGTAAGAAAATAGTTGTGGTCGCGCGTGAGTCGCTGGATTTCGCCGCCGCGCGCTATGTATATGCGGCTGTCGCCGACGGAGAGCCAGAAGAGCGCGCCGCCGTCAATAACGGCCGCCGCCGCCGTGGTTCCGGCCCGCAGTCTTGCGCCGCGCGAGTCGGAGAGCTTGTACACGCACTCGTCGAGAGCGCGCGCGGCGCTTACGGTGAAGTCCGTCCAACTGACATCCGGCGCTTTACCCGAACACAGCTCAATGAACTTGTCCGCCGCCGTTTTGCTCGCGAGAGCCCCGTTCGAGAGACCGCCCATTCCGTCGCACACTATGGCGGCGACGGCGCCCTCGCTCTCACGCACGCGAAAACTGTCCTGCTGCTCCTCACGCGAACCGGGAACGGAACTCGTCGATACCTCGTACATCACGCGTTCGACCGCGCGACCACCGCGACGGCGGTGTAGTTGTCCATGTCAAATCCGGCGCCGTTTCTCTCAACGCGGGACACCATGGCGGACAGCCATTCCTCGGCGCCGGAGCTGTTTTTCAGACATCGTTCCATCGTCTTTGGCTCAATGAACTCCCAAAAACCGTCCGTACACAGCAGAAACGCCTGCGCCGGCGGGACGTCGTACACATCGGAGACGTCGAAACGCGGCGAGTCCCACTCCACGCCCAGGACACGCAGCAGTCTGTTGCGGTCGGGGTGGCGGGCGATGTTCTTCTCCTTGAGGCTTCCCGCCAGCGCGAGCATCTGCGGTACGCTGTGATCCAGCGTGCGAGCGCGCGCCTTGTTCTTTTGGAACATATACAGGCGCGAGTCTCCGCAGTGCGCCCACGCGCACTTGTCTCCGATCACGACCAGCGCGACGCCCGTTGTTTTCATCTCGTGTTTCGCGCCGCGCGCGTTTTGCATCTCCAGTATCTCCGTCTGGGCCGCGTTAAACGCTTTTGTGAGAAACGGCTGAGTCTCGTCCAGATCGCCGGCTTCAAACTCTCGTCCGACGACTTCAATGAACTTCCGTGAGGCGTCCTCGCCGCGCGCGTGACCGCCGAGTCCGTCGGCCACCGCAAAGCAGTATGTTTCCCCGCGGCGAACACAGAGCGCGCAATCCTCATTCGTCTCCCTGCCGCCGATATTTGTGATCGAGTGGTATGTGAGCATGTACTCCCTCCGGTACTGCAAAACCTATAGAGAAGCGTCGCGTTTGGGGCGGAAAATACAAGGCGACTACCATCGCAAAGCCCGCAAGCACAGCGCGCGTTAGTGTGATTTTTCCCGTTTATAGTTTTTGCCCCGTTTACTTATTTGATGAGTATGCGGTAGCCGTGGTCGGCTCTTTCGGCAGTCTCGCTGACCAGCACGCGGATTTTATCCAGCATGGCCGCCATTTTGTTTTCAAAGGGATCCGTCGCCACCGCAGCTCGCAAGCGGCGCGGTTGTAAGAGCGAGAGCCATGACCAAAGCGATGATTTTGCGTTTCATGTGTGTGATCCCTCCATATAATGTACGGATTATCGTCCCCGCGAGCCGCTGCGGCGACGGACGCGGCGATGGTACTGGTTAAAAAGGTATACATTTTTAAGCGGGGGGTATTGACAATTGGCGAAATTTGTATAATAATGGGGACAATCTTCGCGAAACCATGCCCTGAGCGCATTTGTGGCGGGTTGTGAAAAGCGCTGCGGGTTGGCCGTTTCACGGTTTTGCGGTGGCGGGGTACTGGTTAAAAACCTATAGGTTTTGCAACAGCGCCGGACTGCGTCGGGCTTGCGCCCGAGGGAGGCATGGCAAGTAATTACAGCTGGTCATGTCTCCGACGGGGTACTTTTCGTCCCGCCGAAAAGTACCCAAAAGGCGACTAAAGGGAGGACTTCGTCCCCCTTTAGAAACCCCCTCAAAGAACGAGGTTAAGCTGGTATGTACCCGTTGTCGATTGAGAGCAGTGACGTCAAATCCAAGTCAGCACGCCGTGCGCCGTAATCCTCGTCCAAGCTCCCTCGTCCAATACCGAATCGCAACCCAGCGGAGCGGTTGCGATTCGGAGAGGAGGAGCCCCGTAGCGAGCGAGCTTTCGGCTTTAGCCGGAAGCGAGACTTAGCGAAGGGTGCTACGACGACGCGGCGCTTCACAGAGGAACGAGGTTATGCTGGTATGTGCCCGTTGTCGATTGTGAGCAGTGACGTCAAATCCAGGTCATTACGCCGTGCTCTCCGTTCTTTCCCCTCGGAGAGCGGAGGGGGGATATCAGGGGGGACCTGGTTTTCGTCCCACGCGGCGGGGCCGCGTGGGGACCCCACCCCTTTGAAGAAGCGCCTACGCCGAAGGCGTAGCATTTCCGAAGAAATGCGGCGCTTCTTAGTTCCCCCCTGATATCCCCCCTCCGCTCTCCGAGGGGAAAGGACGAGGAATACTGCGTAATGACTTGGATTTGACGTCACTGCTCTCAATCGACAACGGGTACATACCAGCATAACCTCGTTC
>JAITKI010000049.1 GCA_031278515.1 Oscillospiraceae bacterium
TACCTCGTACTCGCTCCACTTCTCTATTGCCGCCTCTCCCCAGTGTCCTTCCGTGTCCGGATACCGGGCCGCCGACGCCGTGACCGCCATGCCAAGCAGCATTGCGGCGCTCAGCGCCACTGCGAACATCCTCCGCCTGAAATTTTTCTCCATTTCCTTTCACTCTCTCCTTCCGATTTTTTGCGCGCTTTTTATACTTTCCGTATTTGCGCACCCGCTGTCACACAGTTCGCCCTCTCCCTTTTCATCCCCCCTTCTCCCAATCCTCCGCCACCCTCAAACACCACTTTTCCCACTGGTTAAAAATGTATAGGTTTTTAACCAGTATGGCGAGACGAGACGACGCCGAGAAGTTAACTGCGCCGCAACGCCAATCGTGCGGGCCGTGGGCCGCAAAAACCCGGGAATTATCAGATCTAGCAGCAAACTTCGCCCATTGTCGCACACTTTCTCAAGAATGTCAATACCCAATTTTTATAAATTGTTTCTCTTTTGTAAAAGCCTGTAAACTGTAGGCGGGGAGAGATCGCATCGCCGCTTTCCACGCGGGATGCTGCGGTGCGACATCTCCCCAGTTTGACAGATTCGCTACGAGGGGATTTAGGACGCGGTATTGAGCGCTATTGCAGACGACGACAGGGGCATGACCAACCGCTATCACCCTCGGGCGCAAGCCCGACGGTACACGGTACAGACACAAGGACCCCCCCTGCTCTCCGAGGGGGGGGCGGATTTCAACACGTCTGCGGAACATTTGCGAAACATCAACTCCGCCGCCGACGATGCCGCTTCGCGAAATCATCAATTGCAATCGGTTTCACACCTATGGTAGAATATCCTCAAAGCGGCTGTGACAGAGAATACCGCGCCGCTTCTACTTCAAAAAAAGATCCGGGAGGATGTGAAGCTATTGGAACCGACACTTGTGATAATGGCGGCCGGAATCGGCAGCCGCTACGGGGGACTCAAGCAGATCGAACCCATATCGGACGAGGGCGAGATAATTATCGACTTCTCTCTGTACGACGCCCACACAGCGGGCTTCAGGGACGCTGTATTCGTAATAAAGGAAGAAATGGAGCGCGATATGCGCTCTTTAATCGACGGGCGCGCGGGCAAGTATCTAGACGCAAAGTACGCCGCCCAGCGGCTTGACGACCTGCCCGGCGGCCTGACGGCGCCTGCGGGCCGGGTAAAGCCGTGGGGTACAAGCCACGCCGTCTGGTCGGCCCGCGGATTCATCGGCGGCCCGTTCGCCGTCGTCAACGCCGACGACTACTACGGCGCCGAGGCGTTCCGCGCAATGCACGAATTTCTGGCGGGCGCCGACGCGAACTCGAATCACCACGCTATGGTCGGGTATGTTCTCGACAACACGCTGTCGAACAGCGGCGCTGTGTCGCGCGGCGTGTGCGAGGTGGACGCCGGCGGCTTTTTGACCGGCGTCACGGAACGCAAGAAGATAATGAGACGCGGCGGCGGCGTATGTTTTCTGGATGGCGGCGAATGGCGTCCCGTGCGTCCGGACTCCACGGTCTCGATGAATTTCTGGGGGCTGATGCCCGGAATTTTTGACGACATCGAGGCCGGTTTCCCCGCTTTCATGGAGAGCGCCCGCGCGGCGGCGGCGCAGGAGGAGTATCTGCTGCCGGTATTGATAGACTCCCTGCTGCGCGAGGGACGCGCCGACGTGCGCGTGCTGCGCAGTGAGGATCGCTGGCATGGTGTCACGTATCGTGACGACAAGCACGCCGTACGCGCCGCGATACGCGAGCTCAAGCGCCGTGGCGCGTACCCGGAAAAGCTGTGGGGGTGAATATCCATATGGAGAACAGACCGTATATATTCATATCGCCGTCAAAGTACGTGCAGGGCGCCGGCGCGATATTCGAGCTCGGCGCGCATTTGAGACCTCTCGGCGTCAACGCGCTCGTCATAGGCGGAAAAAACGGCCTTGAGGTCACGCGGGAGGGGCGCGCGCGCAGCTTCGCGGAGCGCGGCGTCCGCCAGACCGAGGCGCCGTTCGGCGGCGAGTCGAGCGACTCCGAGATAGACCGCCTGACAGGACTCTTGCGCGCCGCCGCCTGCGACATCGTGGTGGGCTGCGGCGGCGGCAAGGCCATCGACTCCGCGAAGGCTGTCGCGGCTGCGGCGGATCTGCCCGTCGCCATCGTACCCACCGTCGCCTCAAACGACTCGCCGTGCAGCGCCCTTTCGGTCATATACGGCGACGACGGCTCGTTTGCCGGGATACGGACGTTTAAACGCAATCCCGACCTCGTGCTCGTCGATACGGCTATAATAGCGCGCTCCCCCGTCCGGCAGCTCGTGTCCGGCATGGGCGACGCGCTCGCCACATGGTACGAGGCGGACGCGTGTCTGCGCTCCGGCGCTCTCAACGTGTCGGGCGGCGCCGTCACGCTGGCGGCCGCGGCGCTGGCGGCGCTTTGCCGGGACACGCTTTTCAAGAACGGTCCGGACGCGGTCGCCGCCTGCCGCGGCAATATCGTCACTCCCGCGCTGGAAAGGGTGGTGGAAGCCAACACGCTTCTGAGCGGTCTCGGCTTCGAGAGCGCCGGCGTTGCGCTGGCGCACGCGCTCAGCGAGGCATTTTCCTCTATGCCGTGTATGCACGGGTATACGCACGGTGAAAAAGTGGCCTTCGGCCTTCTCGTGCAACTGACGCTTGAGAACGCGCCGGACGGCGAACTCGGGCGCGTTTACGGATTTTGCCGCGAGGTCGGCCTTCCGACGACGCTCGGCGAACTGGGCGCCGCCGGCGCCGACGCCGATTCCCTCTGGACAGTCGCGGAAATCGCCGCGGAACCGGGCCGTCCTTCCGACAATCTTCCGTTTCCCGTGACGGCGGATTCCATCCTGCGCGCCATAATAGAGGCCGACGCGACCGGTCGGAAATCCGGAGATGTACATAATGACAGAAGTTGAGTTCAACAGACGGTTCGTCTCTGCGCGCCGCCGCTTCATTGAGCGCGAGTTTTCCGATCTGAACGACATGCAAAGGGACGCGGCGCTGTCCACCGAGGGGCCGCTTCTCATACTCGCGGGCGCCGGCAGCGGCAAGACCACGGTTCTCATAAACAGGATAGCGAATCTGTTGAGCTTCGGGCGCGCGTCCGATTCCGACATCGTCCCGGAGTACGTCACGCGGGATGATCTGGAGTTTCTCGAACGTTATAACGAGTCCCCGCGTCCGGAACAGCGCGAGCGGGCGTTTTCACTCTGCCGGCTCGATCCCGTCGCGCCGTGGCGTATCATCGCCATCACGTTTACCAACAAGGCGGCCGGGGAGATGAAGGAGCGTCTCGAACGCCGGCTCGGTCCCGAGGCATCGGATATATGGGCCATGACGTTTCACTCGGCGTGCGCGCGCATACTGCGCCGCGACATAGGCGCGCTCGGCCGCGACAGCTCGTTTGCCATATACGACGCGTCCGACAGCGTCTCTCTCATGAAACGCGTGATTAAGGATCTGGGACTCGACGACAAATCATACCCTCCCAGGGCCGTCCTCAACTCTATCAGCCGCGCCAAGGACAGACTGATTTCCGCGGAGGAGATGTACGATGAAGCCCGGAAGAGCGGCGATATACGGAAGCGCAATGCGGCGTCGGCGTATATAGAGTACACTAACCGCATGAGTGCGGCCAACGCGCTGGATTTCGACGATCTGCTGCTCTTTACCGTGCGTCTGCTGCGGGAGCGGGAGGATGTCAGGCGGTACTACCGGGACAGATTCCTGTACGTCATGGTAGACGAATATCAGGATACAAACAATTTACAGTACATGCTTGCCGAACTGCTCGCCGGCGGACGCCGCAATATCTGCGTCGTCGGCGACGACGACCAGAGCATCTATAAGTTCAGGGGCGCCACGATCGAAAACATCCTGAGCTTTGAATCTAATTACAAAAACGCGCGTCTCATACGCCTGGAGGAGAACTACCGCTCCACAAGCCGCATACTCGCCGCCGCGAACGACGTCATCAGCAACAACGCGGGCAGGCGGGGCAAGAAGCTGTGGACGCGAAAACCGGGCGGCGACGCGCCGGTCGCGCATATCGCGCCGGATGAGCGCGCGGAGGCCCGTTTCGTCGCCGACGCCGTGCTGTCCTTTGTCGGTTCCGGCGGCAAATGGAGCGACAACGCGGTGCTGTACCGGATGAACGCGCAGTCAAACCAGCTTGAATACGCGTTCAGGGGCGCGGGCATACCATACCGCGTCATCGGCGGCGCCAGCTTCTATGAACGCGCCGAAATCAAGGATATGCTCTCATACCTCTGCGTCGTTAACAACCCGGCGGACGATTTGCGCTTGTTGAGAATAATCAATAATCCCCCGCGCGGCATAGGCCAGCGCACAATCGAACTGCTGTCAGGGATCGCCGTGTCCGAAAATGTCCCGATGTTCACTGTCATGCGGGACTCCGCGTCATACGCCGAGCTGCAGAAGGCCTCCGCCAAGCTGCTCGGCTTTTGCGGGATCATTGAGGATTTGCGTTCGAGCGCGGCGTCGCTCACGCTTCCGGAATTCTATGACGTCCTGCTTGAGCGCAGCGGTTACGTGCGGGCGCTGGAGGAGAAAAATACCGGAGAAAATATTTCACGGATCGAGAATGTTCGCGAGTTGAATACGAATATACTCAACTATGTGAGCGAGAACCCGGACGGCTCGCTCGACGGCTTCCTTGGCGAGACCGCGCTGTACACCGACCTCGACCGCGGCGAGGACGGGCTCGACCGCGCGGTGCTGATGACCATGCACAGCGCCAAGGGTCTGGAGTTCGACAATGTTTTCATAGTCGGCGCCGACGAGGGGATATTCCCCGGTATGCGCGCCATAGGCGATTCGGCGGAGTTGGAGGAGGAGCGGCGACTGTGTTATGTAGCGATAACCCGCGCCCGAAAGACGCTCTGCTTTGTGAGCGCGCGCCGCCGCACTCTGTTCGGGAAAACCACGGCAGGCAAGCTCTCGCGGTTCGTAGAGGAGATCGGCGACGACAATATCGTTAAGCCTCGGCAGTACCGCGACAAAACGCGCTTCATCTTTGACGACGACGAATACGAAACCGATCGCCCGCCGCGCGTCTCTCAACCGCGCGCCTCCGGCGCTCGCCGCGCGGCTGAGAGCGCCGGAGACGCGGTGAAAAAAACGCCTCCCGCAGTGAACTATCGCGCGGGCGACGCGGTGGAACACCAAATATTCGGACGCGGACGCGTCACGCTCTTTCAACCCGCCGGAAAAGACGCGCTTTTGGAAATCGCGTTCGACGCCGGGGAAACGCGGCGCTTTATGCGCAACTCCGTGTCGCAATTTCTGACGCCCGTCTGATTTGCAGCGTCCGGGAACGCTCCCGCGCCGCGCGAGCGGCCTGTCGCGATGGCCGCTCACGGTAGGCGCGGCGCCGCAAAATCGCGCGCCGGCCGCCGCGCGACACCGCTTTGGCGATTTTTCGCGGAAAAAACTCCCGCGCGGCGGCTGTGGAAAACTCGGTGGAAAATGTGGATAACTATCTGTAGAAATTCGCGCGCGACCGCCTTTCGGAGATGTTCACCCGCGCTTCTCCCCGTCTCGAGCGGCATTATTTTGTCCAAAATGCAAAAAACACGCGGGTGTAAATGCACGTTGCGTTAAATTTTCCTTTTAAATTCGACAAATTTCAACCGCCGTTCGGAGCGCAATCGTAAACTATACAGATTGTAATTTACATGTTCTCTCCCCGCCCGCAAATTCTCCAAAAATATGAAACCTCGCCGGCGGAGACGTCCGCGCGGACGCAGCGGTCTCAAGGCGCAGGGCGCGCGCCGTCCCCGGCGCCGCGCCGGTTCAGGTAGCCCTCGAGGATGAGCGAAGCGGCGACGGCGTCAACGGTGTTCTTACGCTTTTTGCCATACCTGCCCACCGTGGTGAGTATGCGATGAGCGCCCACCGTGGTGAGCCGCTCATCCCACAGTACGACCTCGAGTCCCGCGGCGGCGCGAATCGTGTCGGCAAACTCCGAGCTTCGTTTGGCGCGCTCCCCCAAGGAGCCGTCCATATTTCTGGGAAAACCGACTATTATCAGGCTAACCCCCCTTCTCGCGGCTTCAGCCGCTATCTCGCGCGCCAGCGCGTCCCGGTCGCGCTCGACTATCGTCCACGCGTCGCCCGCTATACTGCGCGTCTGATCGGACACCGCGACGCCCGTGCGCGCCTCCCCGTAATCCACGGCCATAACCCTGCCGTCCACGCCAACCACCCCTCACCTCAAAAGCTCAATCTCAATTTCCGCGCCGGCTAAAACAGGCCCGGCGCCCGGCGCCGTGACATACTGCCCGTTCGCCGTCAGCGCTTCGCAAACCGGCGCGCCGCGCCTGCCCGCCGGAGTCGCCTCATATCCGCCGGCCGTCTTCACGACGCGCAGTTTGCGCAGCACCTCCATTTTCCCGCTGTCGCCGAGCTCCGCGGTCAGCGTCGCGGTCACCCTCTTCCCGGCGGGCTGTTCGACACCCAGGAAGCGGCGCACGACGGCGCCGACGCACCAGTCCATCACGAAGTACGCCGCCATCGGAGGGCCGGGTACGTTAATGACAGGCTTGCCGTCCAGCAGCGCTATACTCATCGGTCTGCCCGGCGCGGCCGCCACATAGTGATTTATAAGCTCACCGCGCTCGCGCAGCGCGGCAGTGTTGTAGTCCTCTCCGCCTTTCGAAGAGCCGGCGTTGACGATAATTATATCCGCAGCCGCGGCCGCCTTGTCGATGGCGGCGCGCAAATCCGCGGGGTCGTCGCGCGATATCGGGAACATATACGGAACCGCTCCGAACTCCTCAAGCATCTTTTCGGCCATTATGCTGTTGCAGTCGATATTCCGCCCACGTTTCGGCGCCGCGCCCGGCGCGACGAGTTCGCTGCCCGTCGGGATGAACGCGACTGTCGGCCGCGCCCTTACCTCCACTTCCGTGACGCCGCCCATGACGAGCGCGGCGAGGTCGAACGGGCGCAGGCGCGTGCCGGCGCGCACAAGCGTGTCTCCCCGCCTCACCGCGCTGCCGCGCGGACGCACGTTCATCCCCGCAGTCACCCGCGCGTCACCGTCCAGCTTAAAGCCGCCGCCATCCAAAAACGTCACCGACTCTATCCGCACGACGGCGTCGAATCTGTCGTCAAAGTCGTCCCCCGTATCGGCGCGCACGTAATCCTCGCCCTCCCGCCACGACGACGTATCGGGAGCGCCGCCGAAAAATCGGGCCGACGACACGCCCACGCCGTCCATCGCCGACGCCCGCACGACGGGCAGATCGTGTACCGCGCGCGCGTCAACCGCCGCCACGCGTCCCAGCGCGTCCGCCACCGCCGCCGTCTCCGTCCCCGCTCGCGGCGTCCACCGCGCGAACAGCGCGTCAAGCGCCTCTTGTCTCGTCAAAATTCCTCCGTCAGTCACCGCAGATAATCCCCCCTAAATCCGATAATTCTCCGCTTTCACCCCCGAATCCTATCATCCGCAGACGGAGATGTCAAATGATCACGCCCTCGAATAATTTCGTTTGTGATGGCTTCGTTTGTGATGGCTTCGCCATCACAAACGAGTCACGGGAGATTGGTTCTCGCCGTGCGCGGCTCGCAAAGAGCATTTTCCGATGACTAAATCCCCGGAAAATGCGAAATATAACAATTTTTGCTCTGTCGCTCGAGACGCACTCTGCCGCAAAAATTATTTTCGCCGTAGGCGAAAAGGACGAAGGTGCGAAAACCACCGCAAACGAAATTATTCACTTTGAATTTTTATTGATACGCGCCCGATTTGGTGGTATACTGTCCCCGTAGCACGCAAAAACAAGGGGGGTGGGTATTGTTTATGATCTGGTACGCGGTAATCTGGCTCGCGCTTGCCGTCGC
>JAITKI010000092.1 GCA_031278515.1 Oscillospiraceae bacterium
CTACACACTCAGCTTCACGGTGTCGGGCGCGCACATCACAGGCTTTGCGGCGTTGGAGGACATCAATGGCGGCGTGGCGGGATACGGGACGCCGCCATACGCCGACGCCGCCGCGGTGATTTCAGCTCTGAACTCGACATACACAGGCGGCGTCACGGCAAACGCCGAAAACGGCCGGACCGTAACCGTCCCCGTGGCAAGCTGGACGGACACGGACGCGTTTAATCCGGGTAAAGCGGGCAGTTACACCTTTACGGCGGCGCTCGGCAACACGCCGGATTATTTCACTAATCCGGGCGGCTGCACGGCGACCGTCGAAGTCGTCGTTTCGGAGCCGGTACACGCCGCGACGCCGACAATCAACACGAATCCGGCGGGCATAGCGGAAGGGTTCGTCGGCGCGTCGTACACGCTGACGCTCGACGCCGTGGCGGCGGACGGCGGTACGCTGACGTATCAGTGGTACACGGGCGCGGAATCGGAGTACAACTCGAGCGCCGCGCCGGACTTCAATTCGGGCCGGGCGATAACCGGCGCGTCCTCCGCGTCGTATGACGTCCCGACGGACGCGCCCGGCACGCTGTATTACTGGTGCGTCGTGACGAATACGGACGACGGCGCGACGGGCGAAAAGACGACGTCGCGCAAGAGCCTGATAACACCCGTGACACTGCGTCTCGCCTCGCTGACGCTCATAAACGCCGTGATAGAGGGCGGCGCGCAAGACGGCGAGACACGCGGCGAGTACGCCGTCGGCGAAAGCGTGAAAATCAAAGCGGACGCCGCGCCTTCAGGACGGGTGTTTGACGGCTGGCGCGAGAACACGTCAAACGGCGCGGCACTCCCCGCCGGAGACGCGGGCGCGATAACTATCCCGGCCGGGGATGTCGAAATAGAGGCGCTTTACAGGACGGCGACGTACACGCCGCCGTACACGCCGCCGACACCCGTTCCGACACCTGTGCCGACACCTGTGCCGACACCCGTTCCGACACCCGTTCCGACGCCGACGCCGGAACAGCCCGACGGGCCGGACGACACATGGCCGTTCATCGACGTGGCGGAGGATGAGGACTGGTTTTACTCCGATGTGGAATACGTGTTTCGGCATGGCCTGATGATAGGTGTGTCGGAAGAACTGTTCGAGCCGGACAGCACAATAACGCGCGCCATGCTCGTCACAATCCTGTACCGCGCCTCCGGGGGGGAAGGCGCCGATTACGCGAAAGACGTGTTCACCGACGTGCCGGACGGCACGTGGTACACGGAAGCGGTGGCGTGGGGCGCGGCCAACGGCATAGTGCTAGGGTACGGCGACGGACGGTTCGGCCCGGAGGACGACATCACGCGCGAGCAATTCGCGGCGGTGCTGTACAGGTACAACGAATGGGCGGCGGCGGAGACGCCCGGAAACGCGGCGCCGCTAAACTTCATCGACGCGGACAAAATCGCGGACTGGGCGCGCGACCCCGTCGCGTGGGCGGCGCGGCGCGGCGTCGTGCAGGGCAGACCCGGCGGCGTATTCGACCCGAGGAACAGCGCCACGCGCGCCGAAGCCGCCGCGATGCTCCGTCGCTACGTGGAATACTGGCGGACGGCGGCGCCGTAGGACGTTCGCCGGAGCCTAGCACGGCGAGCTCCAAGCTCCCGTGACTCGTTTGTGATGGCTTCGCCATCACAAACGAAATGATTCGGGTTAAGCCGGTATGATTTTATTTTCCGACACAAAAGCGTTCAAAGATACGCGTCACAAGATCCTCGCGCACGGTGACGCCTGTTATCTCTCCGAGCGCGGCGAGCGCCGCTTCAAGCTCGGAGAGCGCGGCGTCGTGCGTCGCCCCGGCGCCGAGCGCGTCGCGCGCCGCCTCAATCGACGCCGCCGCCCGCCCTATCGCCTCGGCCTGCCGCTCGTTCGTTATCATCTCGCCCCACGGCGCCGGTCCGCCCTCCGGAAACAGCGACGCGACGGCCTCCCCGAAATCGTCCAATCCCTCGCCCGTCAGCGCGGACACGCGGCAGACCGCGCCCGCCGCGCCGCCGAGCGCGGAAGCGTCGAACACCTGCGGCAGGTCCGACTTGTTGACGACCGCGACGCTCCGCTCCGCCGTCGCGGCGAGCGCCGCTATGGCGCGGTCGGACTCTGTCGCCTCGCCCGAACCGTCGAACACAGCTATCACAAGCTGCGCGCCGCTCGCGGCCGCTCGCGCCCGCGCCACACCCTGCGACTCCACCTCGTCCGACGACGCCCGTATTCCCGCCGTATCTATGAGACGCAGCAGGACGCCGCCAACGCTCACCTTTTCTTCTATCGTGTCGCGCGTCGTACCTGCGGTCGCGGCGACTATGGCGCGCTCATATCCCACCAGCGCGTTGAGGAATGACGATTTCCCCACGTTGGGGCGCCCGACGATGGCCGCCGCCGCGCCGTCCTTCACCACCCTGCCCCGCTCGAACGAACGCGACAGCCGCTCCAGCTCGCGCAGCGCGCCGTCCAGCAGGCCGGCGTAACTCTCCGTCTCAAACGCGCCGATATCCTCGTCCGGATAGTCTATCGCCGCGAAAAAATGGGCCGTCATATCCAGCAGTGCGCCGTATATGCTCTCGATCTTCGTCCTGATCGCGCCCGACAGCTGGCCCGCCGCGTTTTTGGCCGCCCCGGCGGTCTGCGCCTCTATCAGATCTATCACGGCCTCCGCCTGTGATAAATCCATACGTCCGTTGAGAAACGCGCGCTTTGTAAACTCCCCCGCCGCCGCCTGCCGCGCGCCCGCCGCAAAAACCGCGCGCAATCCCTCGGAGAGCGCCGCCGGCGAGCCGTGACACTGAAATTCCGCCGTGTCCTCTCCGGTATAGCTTCCCGGTCCGCGGCTGACGGTGCAAAGACATATATCCGCAACGTCCCCGTCCGCACCCAAAAGCTCGCCGTAGCAGAGCTTTCTGTCGCGGACGTCCGCCATCCTCACGTTGCTGTAAGCCCTGAAAACCAGATCGGCTATCTCCACGGCCCGCGGGCCGCTGAGCCGTATTATCCCCACGGCCGATACGCCGCCCCCCGTAGCTATCGCGGCTATCGTATCGCCGGCGCCGGTCATTTTCTCGCGACGGCCCGCCGGACTGCGCCGACTATATCCCGGGCCGTCAGTCCGTATTCTTTCCTGAGATAATCCTCCGTGCCGACTTGTCCGAACCTGTCGCGCACACCCACCATCTCAATGGGAACAGGGCGGCTTTTCACAACGGACTCCGCCACGGCGGCGCCGAGTCCGCCGCAGATGTTGTGGTTCTCCGCCGTGACAATGGCGCCCGTCGCGGCGGCGCACCCGGCAATCAAATCGTCGTCAATCGGCTTCCACGTGAACATATCCACGACACTGACGCCCACCCCCTCCGCGCCCAGAATATCGGCCGCCTCCAGCGCTTCGGCCACCATTACGCCCGACGCGACGACGGTGACGTCGCCCCCCTGCCGCAAAAGCGCTCCGCGCCCTATTTCAAACGTCGAGCCGTCCGCGTATATCGACTTGACGTTCTTGCGCGCGAGCCGTATGTAATAGACGCCGTAAACCCGCGTCAGCCGACGGACGACATCGCGCACGGCCACGGGATCGGCAGGTTCGATGAGCGTTATCTCCGGGATGGAGCGCAGTACGCCCATATCCTCAAACGGCATATGTGTTCCGCCGTTATACGTCGCGGTTATGCCCGGATCGGAACCGACGATGCGCACGTTCAGGCGGGCGTACGCGGCGGATATCATAATCTGATCGCACGCGCGCCTGGAAGCGAAACACCCGAAGCTGTGCGCAAACGGGATTTTCCCCACGGCCGACAGACCGGCCGCTATCCCTATCATATTGGCCTCCGCTATTCCGCACTGCACCGCCCTGTCGGGAAACTCCTTGAAGAACGGCTTCATGCCGGATGAACTGATCAGGTCGGCGTCAAGCGCCACGACGTCGAGGCCCTCGCGCGCGCAATCGCGCAGCGTCTCGCAGTACGCGTCCCGCATCATGACGGAGCTTGTCTCGCGGATGTCAAGTAACGTGTGCATTCCGATCACATCCTCCCTTCGCCGGCCGCCGCCTCGGCGGCGGCGAGTCTCAGCCGCACGCCGGCTACGGCGTCGTCGATCTGTTCCTTTGTAAAACTCATATTGTGATTGCTCTCAACGCCCTCCGCGAAGTTGCAGCCGTATCCCTTCACCGTGCGCAAAATGACGGCGGACGGGACTCCCTTTTCCGCGAGCGCGTTTTTGACGGCCGCCTCGACGGCGCGCGTATCGTGTCCGTCCACCTCCCGGACGTGCCAGTCAAAGGCGGCGAATTTGGCCGCCATGTCCCCCGTGTCAAGCACGTCGCGCACAAAGCCGTCAAGCTGCTGCATATTTCTGTCAACGAACGCCACGAGATTATCCAGCTTGTGATGACGCGCGAACATGACGCCCTCCCAGACCTGGCCTTCGTTACACTCGCCGTCGCCCAGGATGAGGTATGTGTTGCTGTCCCAACCGTTCATCCGGCAGCCGAGCGCAAGCCCTATGGCCGTGGACATACCCTGCCCGAGCGAACCCGTCGTCATATCGACGCCCGGCGTCTTATTCATATCGCAGTGACTTGGCAGCCGTCCGCCCGGCATGTTCAGCTCGGCGAGCATCTCCCCGGGAAAAAAACCGCACATTGAGAGCGTCGCGTAGAGGGCGGGACCGGCGTGTCCCTTCGACATTACAAGCCTGTCGCGCCTGTCCCATCCCGGGTTCTCGGCGTCGTACCGCATGACGCCGCCGTACAGCACGGCCAGCGTCTCGATAATGGACATAGCCCCCCCGATGTGTCCCGCGCCGAAGTGTTCAAGCGTCCTCAGCGTCGCGATTCGTATCTCCTCCGCCATGACCTGCAATTGACCGGCTGTTTTCATACGGCGCATACCATTTCTCTCCCATTCTTTTGTCGTTTCAAATCACCGCGTTCGCGGGCGCGCCGCGCCGTCAAACGCCCTCACATATTCCTCTATGCGCGGCGCGGCGCCGCCGCCGTGCCGGGCTATTATGTCCACGATGGCGCTGCCGACTATGACGCCGTCCGCGCTCTCCCATATCCGCGCCGCCTGCTCCGGGCTGTGTACGCCGAAGCCGACGGCTATAGGAATATCCGTGC